>JBBSDY010000223.1:0-6519 GCA_038240245.1 Polyangiales bacterium | reverse complement strand
TCGATCCCAACAACACGGCCGTCTTGTACGTCGGGGTCGAGGCGAAGAACGGAAGCTCTCCCAAGAGCGGGCTCTGGAAGAGCGAGGATGCCGGCTCTACCTGGACCGTGCTCGGAACGCCGCCGGACGACAACTTTTTCGATTGCCAGACGAAGTACCTCGATTTGCCGATCAACATTCGCGTCGATCCGCAAGACTCCGATCATCTTTACGTGACCGAGGGCGTGCGCGGCGCGGGCAATGGCTTTTGGGTTTCGTGGGACGCCGGAGCGAGCTGGACGCGCGCCTACAGCGGGGATCTGACGGCGATGTCCGTCGATCCTTGCGACTTCTGTCACGTCATCGTCGGATCGCATGACACCGAGCCGGTGGGCGTGCTGGAAACGACCGATGGCGGATATAGCTGGGTTCAGCATCCGCCGCCGGCCGGAGCAGGTTGGAGCGGCGGTAGCTACGGGGTGAGCTTCCTCTACGATCCACCTTCGGCTCAAGGTGACGCCAAAACATGGCTCGTCCACAACGGTGCAATGTGGCGCACCAAGGACGCCGGCACGACGTGGAGCAAGGTCGCCGACATCGGTGGCATCCACGGATTTACCACCGTCTATTACGCGAAAAACGGGTCCCTCTTCTCGGGAGCTGCAGGCTATCCGGCGCGCAGCACGGACAACGGGCTCACCTGGCAAGCGAGCGCACAGGGTCTTCCGACCGCCATCTACTATGGTCTTACCGGCGACGGCACCAACGTCTACGGCATGCCCGACGGTTTTCCGGCGCCCGGACCGATGATGAGCACACCGGAGACCGACGGTATGAAATGGACGACCTTCGGAGACATGCAGAAAATCGCCCGCGGTATGCAGCATCCGCGTTTCGATCCGAACACCGGGATCGTCTACTTCGTCAACAACATGACCCTGCACGCCGTGAAGGTTCGCTGAGCGAGGGTCAGTTTTTCGCGGCGCTCTTCTTCGCCCGACCGGGGGCCTTCTTGGGATCGCGCCTGTATTCGACGGGGGCCATGTCGGTCGCTCGCCGAAAGGCGGTGGAAAAATATTGCGCCGATTTGAATCCCGAGAGCTCGGCCACCCGCGCCGCGGGAAGTCGCGTGTCCTCGAGGAGCTGCTTGGCTTGCTCGATCCGCAGCCGGAACAAGTAGCGCTCGAATGTCGTCTTCTCGCGCTCGCTGAAAAGCACGGAGAAGTAGCCGGGGGCGAAACCCGCCACGCGAGCCACCCTCGCGCGGCTCAAGCGCTCGCGGTAGTGGCGGTGAATGTAGTCGAGGGCGCCTCGCAAATTGCGATCGCGGCGCGCCTGCACCGGCTTTTGCAGAGCCCCGGACAGGTCGAGCGCGGCCCGCCGGTAGACGGCAAGAAGCTCGCTCATCGTGCGTGCCCCCTCGGCCGCGCGGTCCAGGGTCTCGCACAGCGCGCGAAAGCTCCGTTCGTCGAGCGTGCCGCGCGCGGCGAGTGGCTCGGCCATGCGCTCGAAGCCCGCCTCGAGGTGCCCGCGTGCGGGCTCGACCCGATAGCGGCAATGCGTCGCCACGGCCTCGAGGTAGCGATCGAATCGTGCAGTGAGCACACTCGAGCGCTCCTCGCCAACCTTGGCGAGCTCCTGGCGAAGATGGCGAAGCGACTGCGTAGTGCGCTTCGTCGCCGGATCGACCGTGACGAGCTTCGCGCCCGATGCCAGCGCGGACTCCGCCGCGCCCAGCGCCGCCTGGTAGCCGAGACTCAGCGGTGTCGTCCTGAGGAGTGGGCTCGCCCCGAAATGGAGCGTCAGTCCGAAGCGGCGGCGAGCGAGGGTGGCGGCCTTCTCGGAAAGGTCGACGATTTTGCGGCGCTTACGCGAAGCATTGCCGTTCGCGCCCGACAAAAATACCACGCCCTGGTCCCCGATCCGACCTGCAATGGCGTCGCCTGTCATGCGTGCCAGATCCACTGCGGCACGTTGGAAGGCATTGCATCGGATCGCCTCGTCGACCGCGTCCAGCTCGGGCACGGAGCCGACGGCCAGACCGATCAGCAAGTGGTCAGCTTCGCGGGTGAGACCCAGGTCGCGCAGATCGTTCACGCGACCATGCTGCGAAGGTCGCTGAAACCGCTCGTCGACGAGATCGCGCACCGACTCCCACGTACGCTCCGCGAACCGCGCCGGCTCGAGCTCGGCACGAAGCGACTCGATGCGGTTTGCCAGCCGATCGGCGTGGCCCGCGCCGGCCATGAGCTGCGCGACACACTCGATGAGCTGCTCGAACAGCCTCACCTTGCCGCCCTCGAGCACCAGAAGTGACAAGCTGGCGGCCAGGTAAGCCTCGAACTCGGGATCGGTCAAATCTCCTTTTCGACCGGTGAGCGTTCGCCAGCGCCCGAGGATCTCGCTTGCCGTTGGCGCGGACACCGCGAAGGGACCGATCACCAGCGTCGCCACGACCTTGCCGCGCACGACGATGGGCGTGAAGAGATCGCGGTAGCCGTGGTGCTCGGCGCGCACGGTCTTCTTGCGCTTGTGAGCCAGGGCCAGATGGTGATCGTTGTATGCGTAGCGCCCCTGGTCGACGCCGTGGTCGATCTCGAACTGTTGCAAATCGTTGGGCTCGGAGTGAATCAAGACCCAGTTGTCGTCGTGCTCGTGCACCGCGGCCGCCACGCGCAGGACCTTGAACACGCGCGTCACCAATGGCGCCAGAAGTGAGTGACCAAAGCCCGGCGTGACGCTGTGCCGAAGCCCGCGCGTTTTGGGATCGTAGGACGTACGCCAGAGATGCACGGATAGATTGTGAACGAAGTACGGCTGGCCAGGCAATGCTAGCGAGCGGGGCCAGGGCTGAGCAGTCGGCGGACCTTGGCCTTGTCGACCGACTTGGCCGATTGGTCCAGCCAGTCGAGCGGAGTCGCACCTCGGCTATCGAGCGCGCAGGGATCCGCGCCGTTCTCGAGCAACACCTCGATGGTCTTCGAGAAGCCCGCCTTGGCGGCGTAGTGCAGGGCGGTCGCGCTGAGCGTGCCCAGCGCTCGACGGGCATCGGCGCGCGCGCCGTGACGCAGCAGCGCGCGCACGTACTCGGGATCGTCCTTTCGCCCTTGGTTGCCGGTGCAACAGTGGCCGATCCACGCACCGGTGGAATCAATCGATGCACCCCGACCCGCGAGGATGGGCGCGAGCTTCGGATGCATCACCCATCGGCCCACGCCGATCAGAGTCGCGTCGGCGCCGTGCTCGAGGAGCAGCTCGACCATCGGCAGGTCGTCTCGGGCCGCCGCCCCCTGCAGCGCGCGCACACTGCCCTTGAGCGGCTCATCGGTCTGCCCCACGAGCGCGCGCAGGGCTTCGACATGCCCTCCCGCGACGGCGTGATGGACCGGCGTGATGTCGAGAGCGTCGACCGCGGGATCCGTGGCCTGCGCGAGCGATCGATCGGCAGCGAGCATGGTCTCGAGCGCGGGGACGTCTCCGAGGAAGGCCGCGGTAAGCACATCGTCCTTTGCGCCCTTCTTCATGAGCAAGGCCTCGACCGTCGCCCGGTGCTTCATCCTGGCGGCGCAGAGCGGGGTCACGAAAAGAACGCGCGCAAAGGGACCGGTGACTGCCAGAAAGTGCGGCTTGTTCGCATCGACGCCCCGTTTCAAGAGCAACTCGACCACGTCGACGTGTCCCGCCAGGACGGCCACGTGGATCAACGCGGCGCCGAAGATCGGTCGATTGACGAGATCGGGCGCTTCTTTCAGGGCCCGGACCACGCCAGCCGCATCTCCCCGTTGCACCAGGTCGCGCGCGCGCTTCACCATCCACGCGCCGGCCGCGCCTCCGCCGGTCGAGCAGGCGGCGACCTGGCTCGACCGGTGGCGGGAGACGGGCGTCCCCTTCGCCGCCCGCGGCGTCGGAGCCGTATTGACGAGAGCCATGGCGAGCGCTTGAGCCTGATCGAAGATTGCCGATCGGTCGCCTTCCGATGCGACGGCCTCTTGTAGCGCGTGGCGAAGGTGGCCCAGCCACAGTCCCGCCGTCGATCGCGTGATGGGCAGATCTTCGTGGCGGTGGGCCAAACTCGACCACGACGTATCGCTGTAACGTGGCTCGCCGCCCAGCCACTCGCCGAAGAACAGCTTTTGATTGCCCCGTTCGGCGGTGAGACTGTCCACGAACATCGGGCGCAGCACCTCGTCCTGCTCGATGCCGTCATAGAGCGCGTCGACGAACCGATCGACGGTGGCCTGGCCGCCGATCCGCTCGAAGAGATCGGTGCCCCGGAAGGGTCGGAACCCTCGTGGATGGTGCAAGAGGACACGATGCGCGAGGGAAGTCGCGCTCACTTCACTGCTTGCTTTTGGCGGCACCTTGGATTCCTGCTTCGGCGCATCTTAGCCCCTCGCGAGCCCTCGAGAGCGCAAACGTGCCCGCCGGTGACGAATGTTGAGCTGCTTTGGGGGCTCGTGGACCCTTTGTCACCATGGCCAGGTCCATTGTGGCGAGCGGCATCGTTGTCCTCGCGCTCGGCGGGTCGGTCGGTTGTGGGCGAACCATGGAAGGTTCCGCGGACGCGCCAGGCTTCGGCGATGCTAGCGCGTTGGGCACCGAGAGCGGCTCGGCCGCGCTCGCTGACGGAGGGGACGTCACGAGCTGCCTGGCGCCCATCGCCCCCCCATCGCCGCTGCGGCGCCTGACGACGTTCGAGCTGAACAACACGCTTCGCGATCTCTTCGGCGACGCGAGCCGACCGGCGAACGCGCTTCCCCCCGATCCTATCTCGCACAACGGCTCGTTCATCGACACCGACGACATGAGCGTCTCGGCCGTTCTGACGGACGGTTACCACGCGCTCTTTCATGATCTCGCCCTCGAGATCACGACGAACGAGGCATCGCGCAGATCGCTCACCGGATGCGACGAATCGCAGGTGGGCCTGGATGCATGCAAGCGACAGTTCATCGACAGCTTCGTCCCCAAGGTTTTTCGCCGCGGCCTCGATGCTGCAGATGCCGCCGATTTCGACGCAGTCTTCGCGAGCGGCCAAAAGCTGGGCGGTGATTTCGCGAGCGGGGTCCGCGCGGTGATCGAGGCGGCGCTGCAATCGCCGGAGTTCTTGTACCGCGTCGAGCTCGGCGACGTGGCCGATACAACGCACCCCGCGCGTCCGAGTCCGTACGAGATGGCGACGCGCCTTTCGTATTTTCTCTGGGGGTCGACACCTGACTCGGCTTTGCTGCAAGCAGCCGCAAAGGGCCAGCTCGACACCCGCGAGCAGATCGCGCTTCAGGCCCGACGCCTTCTGGCCGACGAGCGCGCCCACGAGGCGGTTCGCAACGACTATCTTCTGCTCTTCGGCCTCGGCAACGACAAGCTCGCCGCGATCGCCGCGCCCGACATCGCGCCGGCGTTCACCAAGACCCTTGCCGATCTCGTCGAAAGGCAGAGCGAGCTCTTTCTAGATGACGTGACCTGGAACACGGGGGGTGACTTTCGATCCCTTCTCACCGCGCCCTTCACGTGGGCCAATGGTCCGCTCGCGAGCTTCTATGGGATCCCCGGTGTCAGCGGCGACACGTTCCAGAGGGTGGCGCTCGATCCCACGCGGCGAGCCGGCATCTTGACGCAGCCAGCCTTTCTGACCGTGACCTCACGCAACGGCGCCACGGATCCCGTCACGCGAGGGCTCGCGGTTCTCGAGCGCATGCTCTGCGTCGAGATCCCGCCCGAGCCACCCGACTTGACTCCTCCCGTCCCGACCGATCCACTGCCCAACGCAACCATGCGCCAGCGCATCGAACAGCACAGTAAGAATCCAATCTGCGTCACCTGCCACCGTGACATCGATCCGCTGGGGTTTGCTTTCGAGCACTACGACGCGTTTGGATCGTGGCGCGACACCGACAAGGGACAGCCCGTCGATTCCAGCGGTGAGCTCTCGCGAACGGACGCCCAGGGCACCTTCAACGACGCCATCGATCTCGTGCAGAAGCTCGGCTCGAGCCACGACGCGCAGAGCTGCTTCATCGGACACTGGATGAGCTTCGCCTACGGTCGTCAAGAAACGGCGGACGACGCTTGCTCGCGCAAGGTCCTGGAAGCCGCCTTTACCAAGACGAATGGCGACGTGCGCGAGCTTCTCGTATCGCTCACCCAGACCGATGGTTTCCTCTACAGGTCGGGCAAGGAGTGATGACATGTCGAAGCTCCGCCTGAGCCGTCGAGCCGTTCTCCGAGGAGCCGGCACCGTGGCCATCGCGCTGCCGTGGCTCGAGATCATGGCAACCGAGCGCCGCGCCGCCGCCGCCCCGACGCCCGCCCGGCGCTTCTTGGCCGTGTACACGCCGGGAGGGACGGTGCCCGAGAAGTGGCAATCAACGGGAACGGAAACGAGCTTCGTTCTTGGCCCCATCCTGCAGCCGCTCGCCAGTGTCCTTCCCCCTCTCATTGTCCTCGATGGCATCGACATGAAGAGCGCCTCGGGTGACCAGAGCCAGTCGGGCATCATCGCGTGGCTAACGGGAACGGCGCAACAAGGCGTCAGTGGGA
>JBBSDY010000222.1:0-6569 GCA_038240245.1 Polyangiales bacterium | reverse complement strand
GACCGAGCACAACATGGTCTACGCGTTCGACGCAGACTCGGCGTCGGCCAGCGCTCCCTTGTGGTCGAAAATGCTGCCGTCTCCGCTCACGCTGGGCGGCGGCGGCTACGATCCGGGTTGCGCCGACATGCACGACGAGGTGGGGATCACCTCGACGCCGGTGATCAGCGTGGCCGACAACGTGATCTATGTCGTGGCCAAGGTCTCCGGAAGTCAGCAGCTGCACGCTCTCGATCTGGGCACCGGGGCCGAGGCGACGGGATCGCCGGCGACCATTGGCGCATCGACAGCGGGCTTCAATCCCAACATTCACCTGAACCGCACCGGTCTTTTGCTGCTCAACGGCATCGTCTACATCGCTTACGGCAGCCACTGCGACGCCGGTGGCTACCACGGCTGGCTCTTCGGATACGACGGCAAGACGATGCAGCAGAAGACGGTCTACAACACGACCAACAGCGGCACCAAGGGTGCGATCTGGCAGTCGGGGCTCGGGTTGGCCAGCGAGGGAACCGGCGTGTGGTCGTGCGTCGGCAACGGCACTTCTGGCGGCGAGAACATGAGCCAGAACGTGATTCGTCTCCTGCCGGGAGGCACGGGGATGACGGTGACCAACCACTACGAGGCACCGACGAGCGGCGACAACGATCTGTCGGCGGGCGTCGTGTTCGTGGGTGATACGGGCCAGCTCGTCTCGGGCGGCAAGGACGGCGACATCTTGTTGCTCGCCAAGTCGGACCTCTCGTTGAAGCAGAAGATTGGCCTGGGTGGCGAGCTGCACTCGGTCGTGTTCTGGAATGGCTCGGCGGGGCCCATGGTCTACGCATGGCCCGACAATGGAACGCTTCACGCCTACCAGGCTGCCAATGGACAGCTCGTCGCCAAGGGCACCAACAACGAGAAGAAGCCCGGTCATCCCGCGGGAATCTTCACCGTCTCGTCCAACGGCGCCGCCGCGGGCACGGGGATCGTCTGGGCTTCGCTGCCCACGGTCGGCGATGCGTGGCACGCGACCGCCAAGGGCGCGCTCTACGCCTACGATGCCGCCGACGTGTCCAAGGCTTCGCTCTGGAACAGCACGCTCGACGCCAAGGACGACGTCGGCAACTTCGCCAAGTTCAGCCCACCGACCGTCGCCAATGGCAAGGTGTACCTCGCCACATTCTCGGGCAAGCTCCAGGTGTACGGACTGAAATGAAGTCCCCCACGAGAGGGAGCGCCCTGCATCTGGGCGCCGCCGTGCTCCCGGTGTGGATCGCGCTCGGCGGGTGCAGCTCGCCCGCCGACGGTCCCGCGGCCACGAAACCACCCTCGGGATCGACCGACGCCGCGCTCGAATCGGCCGCGATGACAGCGACGCCCGAAGCAAGCGCCGACCGGACGCCGGTCGAAGTCGAGGCAGGTCTCGATGGCACCGCAGTCGAGGCGGGCCGACCACCCTACGTGAGAACGGACGGGGGGCCCTTCGGAATCGAGTCACGACCTTCGAAGCAAACCTGCATCGCACCCGCAAAGTACGACCAGCCCGCGCCCACGCTGAGCGCCAGCGGGTGCGTCGATCCGAAAGATCCCAAAAAGCCCGCAGCGGGTCTCATCCCCTACGATGTCAACAGCCCCCTCTGGTCCGACGGCGCCGACAAGCAGCGCTTCATGGCGCTGCCCGACGGCGCGCTCATTCACGTCAAGGACTGCGCGAAGGAGCCGGACACGTGCAAGACCAAAGCCGAGGGCGGCACCTCCGACGACGACGGCCATTTCGAATTTCCCGTGGGCACCGTTCTCGTCAAGAGCTTTCTCTTCGCCGGCAAGATGGTCGAGACACGCCTCTTCGTGCGACTCGCCGATATGTGGGTGGGCTACAGCTATGAATGGAACGACGCGCAAACCGATGCGACCCTGGTGTCCGAGGACGGTCTCACCAAGAACATCGTCAACGCCAGCGCCAAGATGCAAAGCTGGTACTTTCCAAAGCGCAACGATTGCCTCGAGTGCCACAACGAGACCGTGGGTTATTCGCTGGGGCTCGAAACGATCCAGCTCGATCGCACCTTCGCGTACCCATCGGGTACGACGGCCAACCAGCTTGCCACGCTCGAGCACATCGGTGTCCTCGATGGGCCGGTGACCAGAACCACGCCGCTGGTCGATCCGCGCGTTGCCGACAACTCTGGCAAGCCCGATGCGCGGGCCCGGTCGTACCTGCACGCCAATTGCGCCATCTGCCACCGCCCCGAGGGAAACTACTCTTCGATCGACATGCGCTTCGGCGTGCCCCTCGCCAAGATGAACGTTTGCAACGTCGATCCGAACAAGGGTGATCAGGGCGTCGCTGGCGCCAAGCGGCTCTTTGCGGCGACGCCGGCGAAGTCGGTCATGCTCCTGCGCATGCAGGCGCTCGACATGAAGGCGGGTCGAATGCCGCAGCTTGCGACATCGGTCCTCGATACGAGCGGTACCGGGATCATCTCCGACTGGATCAAGTCGGTGACGACGTGTCCCGCGCCCTAGTGCGCCGAATTTCAGCGATGACAGAGTACAGATGTCGGAGCATAATCGAGACAATCACAATCGTTCGAGGTGAATCATGAGCTGGGAAACACCGAAGGTGGTCGAGATTCGAATGGACGCAGAGATTGGATCGTACCAGGAGGACTTCGGGGGCGACGAGGATCCCCCCTTCGTTTCCGACGCGGACGTCGAATCAGGGCTGGAGCCGGCCGGCCGCTAAACGCGCCCCTGTACCAAGCGCCGCGGGCTCGCGCGCGCCTTCGAGGCGACGCCCAAGCCCGACCACCAGGGTGAGGGCGAGCGTCATGGGTACCGCAAGCGATTGGTACGCCCTCACCTCGCGCTGCGGAGCTTCGAGCATCACGTCCGCGTGCTTGCTGAGCGGGTTGACGCGGCTGTCGGCCAGAACGATCGTCGAAACGCCGCGCTTCTTCGATTCGCGTACCACCTGAATCACGTCGGCAGAGTACGTCTTGGAAGTGACGGCGACGATGACGTCTCGTTGCCGCGCGTGGCTTGCCTGCTGAAAGAGCATGCCGCCAATGCCGTCGACGAGCACCGAACGCACCTTCATTTGATTGAGCGCGTAGCCCAGGTAGCAGGCCACCGGGAACGAGGTGCCTTGCGCCACGAGGTACACCGCCCTGGCGTCGGCCATGAGCGCGCAGGCGCGCTCGATCAGCTCGTGGGTCGGTCCGTCTTGCAAAAGGCTCTTGAGGCTTGCCACATCGGACTGAACGAACTGGTCGAGCAGTCCGGCGACGCTGGTCGATCGCCGTCCGGCCGGGGGCACCAGCGTGGAGCGATCGTGGTAGTCGGCCAGGTCATCGGCCAGGCGCCGGCGAAACACCGTCTGCATCTGGCTGTAGCCGGTGAAGCCGAGCACCTGCGCGAAGCGAATGAGGCTCGACGGCTGGACGCCAGCGCGCGGGGACAGAACTGTGGTCGTCTCGAGGGCAATCTCGCCGGGGTTCGCGAGCGCATAGATCGCGATTTGCCGCAGGCGTCGACTCAGGCCCGGAAAGCGCGCGACAATCGCCCGCTCGAGGTCCGCGAATGTTTCGAACGGCAAGGCCGCGCGCTGGCTCATCGCTCTTGGGCGTGCCACTTGCGCCGCCGCCGGATGAGGGCTGCCGCCGACGCGCAGGCGAGCGACAACATGATCGCAGGGGTGCGCCCTGACGACGACGTGCGTGCCATGGCACATGATGACGCCGGGCTGCTGCTCGGAGCTGGCTCGTCGGCGACTGGCGTCTCTGGAACGTCGTCGAGCTCGAGCAAGTAGCGAACGAGCTGATCGATCTCGGTGGGGGTGAGATCGCTGGTCATGCCCATCTTGTCTTTGGTGTAGGTGGTGAAGATCTCGCCCAGTGTTGCCGCGCGTCCATCGTGAAGGTAGGGCGCGGTTTGCCAGAGACCCTTCAAGGTCGGTGTGTCGATCCCGGTGAGTGTGGCTCCGAGGCGCATGCCCGAGGTGGGCAGAATCGTTCCCACGTCGTGGAGCACGTCGTGGCTGCTGTCGGTGAAGTCGGGACCCGAGTGGCAAGGGCCGCAGCCCGCGCTCTCGAATATTTTGCGCCCCTCGCGCGCGTCCTTGGTGAAGCTCCCATCGGGATTGCGCAGCGGGCTTCGGGACACCTTGTCGAACGACGTGATGTAGGCGGCGAGAGCGTCGAGCTCGGGGCTCACGCCCGCGGATGGCTTGCCCAGGGCATCGAACACCCCCGTCGCCGTCTTGCGCGCGTCGTAGTCGGCATCGGACATGAATCCAAATCCGTCGAAGCTCTCGCGAATGTCGCGCTCGAAGTCCTGAATCTCGTCCATGTTGCCGCTCCAGTGGACGCGCCCTTCGCCCTGTGCGCCGCGGATTCCGAGCAACGATTTGGTGTTGCGCAGGCCTTCGCCACGATCGGTGAAGTCCCACACGCGTCCGTCGCTGAACCCGCCAAAGTGACACGAAGCGCAGCTCCAGTAGCCGGCGTGCCCCATGCGCTTGTCGGCCGAGTTGTAATAGATCTTCTTGCCCATCAGGAGCTGGGGCGAGAGCGGCTCGCGGTCGATGGTGCGGATGCGCGCGAGCGGCGCCGGCACGGTGTGATCGACCGAAGCGAGCGACGAGCTGACGTCGTAGGCAATGACCTCGCGCGACAGAAAGGCGTTGACGAAGAGCTTTCCGTCGGCCGCCAGCACCAGACCGTCGGGCGCGTTGCCCACGTCCTGGATGCCGGTGACGCTCTGTGTGCTGTAAGCGTCCATGACGCCGATCCAGTTGCTGGTGAGCACGGAGATGAACGCGTAGTCGCCGGGGGGCGAAAAGGCGACGGCGACGGGCATGGAGCGGTTGTCGATGTCCTGACGCCTGGCGACGAGCTCTTTTTCAGTCTTCAGATCGATCGTGCACACCGCGCTGCGCACGAAATTGTCGGACGTCATCGGCTGGCCGTCCCGATGAAGGCCCCGGGCGACGTCGTCTTTCTTGGCCGCAACCCAGGCCTGGGTGCCGTCGGGCGAGATGACGATCGAAGACACGTAGTTCGGGACGCCGCGGCCGGACGACTGGGTGTCGGGCCCCATGTCGAAGGGAAGATCGATGGTGTTGACCAGGTGGAAGGTATCCGGTGAAACGACCCACACCTCGCCGTGGTCGGTCGGCGAAAGGAAGCGCGTCACGAAGATGCGCCCGTCGGCGGCCACCGAGACGCCGTTGGGGGTGAGACCCAGCTCGACCTCACGACCCACTTTGCGGGTGGTGCCGTCGATCTCGACCAGCTTGCCCGTTGCATAAAGCGACACGTACGCGGTTCCGTCGTTGCCAAACGCGATGGCGTGGGGTTGCGACGCATACGGCAAGGCGATGCGGGTCAACAGCGCGGCGCTCTCGCCGTCGAGGACCACGACCTCATCGGAGAGCTGATTGACGACCCAGATCGTTCGATCGGGCGCCTGGGCGAGCGAATGGGGCTCGCGCCCGACCGGGGCTTCGCGCACGCGCATGAGCGTCTGGGCGTCGCTGACGCTGACGCTGTCGCTGTCGGGATTTACATTCCACACGCGGTGACGATCTTCGTCGATGAGGATGCTCGACGAGTTGTGCGGAGGCTTGGCCGTGAGGGGGTACGATGCCGTCTCTACGATGACGGCGCTCGTGCGCCCGGCATCATCGGCCCCCTGCACGATGACCGTATAGTGACCGGCCGTCTGGTAGGCGTGGGTGACCTCGGTGTCTGCCGAAGGATCGGTGACCGTCCCATCGCCGAAGTTCCAGCGGAACGTCACCGCACCGACGGCATCGGTCACCGCGGCGATCTTGAAGGTCTGCGCCTGTCCGATCGGAACGGGCGGCGTATGGGCCAGCGTGAGCCCGATGGCTGCGGCAGGTTTCGAAGCGAAGAAGCCTGCCAGCCCGACGCCGATGACAGCGCGACGGAGGCTCATGCCCGAAAGGCGCCACCGTCTTGTCGTCGCCGCCCGCGGGGCCGACGAAGGCCGAAGTAGAGCGCCAGTGCCGGCAACACCCACATCGCACGGCTCTGCCTCGATTCACCCGGCACGCTGCAACCGCATCCGCCCGCATCTGCCGCAGCAGGAACTGCTCTGATGCCGCCTGCCGTGTTTGCGCCGCCTCCCGATCCACTCACTGGCTCTCCCCCAGTGCCCGCCGGGTTGGTGCCGTCGACGCCACCTGCTCCGCCAGTCGCCGACGGGATGCCCGCTTCGGAAGGCGAGCCCGTGCCGCCGGCCGATCCAGCACCTGCATCGGGCGTTGCAACGGCGCCTTCGACGGTGGACCCCGTCGAGAAGCGGACCGTCGTCGCATCGGCAATGGGATTGCCGACGAGATCCTTCAGGCCGCCGGCGGGAATGACCACCTCGTAGGTGGTGTTGGCGGTGAGGGGCTGCTTGAAGCCGAACGAGATCGCATTGAACGAGGATTTGCTGAACACTCCATCGAGCGCGGTGCCGCCGTTCTTTCGCACGATGAGGTTGGTGCTGTTCACCGTACCAAGGTCGATGTCCTCCGAAAAGAACACGGTGACGCGCGTCGACAGAGGTTGCTTGGT
>JBBSDY010000221.1:0-6590 GCA_038240245.1 Polyangiales bacterium | reverse complement strand
CGGAAGCTGTTCGAGCAGCCTCCCCCATTCGTCGACCCTGCGCATGCCTTCCATCAACAGGCCCTGGGTCGAGACTTCGATGACGTCGTCGCCGCGCACCGCCGTAAACTCGACCTCGAACGAGCCATCGTTCCAGATGAGCGTGCGGTAGACGGCCTCTTCGCCGCGCAGGGCCCCGAGCTGAGCGTCGATAACCTTGCCCTCGCGGAACAAGATCTTGGCGCTGTGCGCGTTGTTGCGCACGTGCACGATACCGCTCTTGCGCGACACCTCGAATGTCTGCAAGAGATCGACGACCGCCATGTCCTGAATGGATCCCTGGAACCTGGTACGGCCCGTCTGCGAGTGACGCGTGGCAATGCCTTCTTGTGTGCGGCGCGCCAGCAGCAGATTCACCCGGGCGATGAGCTCGCGGACGAAGATTGGCTTGGTGAGGTAGTCCTCGACGCCCAGCTCGAGACCTCGAATCTTGTCCTCGATCGACTTCTGGCTGGTGAGAAAGACGACCGGAATGCCCGTCCACTCCTGTCGCTCCTTCAGCCGCTTGACGAATGCGTATCCGTCGAGGTTGGGGAGCTTGGTGTCGGACAGGATGAGGTCAGGCGTGGACACCTCGATCTTGCCGAGCGCATCGAGACCGTCTTTGGCGGTCGTGACGCTGTAGCCCGCCTTTTTGAGGCTGACCTCGAGAACCCGCACGCTGCGAGGATCTCCGTCCACGAGCAGAAGTTGCTGCTTCGCCAAGGCTTCTCCCTATGAGCAGCTCAATATCACCGCCGCGCGCGACGTGCACGCCCGGCCGACACCGAAGACCCGGAACACCCCCCTATCTTCACTCACTTACCGGCCTCGCGATACCCCCTTGCAAGCGCCTGGCGATTCCCGCCTCGACCAGGTCGCCAAAAGCGTCAAAAACGCGGCTTCCGCGATCGGAAAGAGCGGCAAGGTGCTGATCGGCCCCCTCGAGAACGGCCTCGGCCGTAAGATTCACTTCAGCAAGCTCTTCCGGAAACGACCTCACCATGCCCTCGACGATGTCGCGCGTGGCCTCCATGTGACAAAGGAGCCCGTACGCCGAGGCGCCGTGGCGAAACGCCTGGTGCCTGGTGAGATCGGAGCTGGCCAGCGAAACGGCCGACGAGGGCAGGTCGAATATGTCGCCGTGCCAGTGCAAGGCGATGAACGAGCTCTCGAGGCCCTTGAAGAGCGGATCGACGAACGCGTCGGCAGTCAGCGTGACGCGATGCCAGCCAATCTCCTTGCGCTTTGCCTTGACCACTGGCGCTCCCAGCACGCTCGCCAGCAGCTGGCTGCCCAGACAAATTCCTAGAATCGGAAGGCCCGCCGCCAGCGCCTGCTCGATGAGGCGCATCTCGTCCGCGAGGTGCGGATGACGATCCACGTCGTGGACGCCCATCGGTCCCCCCATGATGACGAGGGCAGCGGCGTCGCCAAGCTCGCGCGGCACCTGCTCGGCCTCGAAGGGCCGCACGAGCCGAACAGCGAGCCGGCTCAGCTCGAGCGCACGGGCGACGAGTCCTGGCGTTTCGGGCGCAATGTGCTGCAGGACGAGAACGTGCGGTGTGGCCACGAATCTTCTTCTAGGCTATTTCGCCCACGGGTTCACGATCTCTCCTGCGCCGAAGCTCGGCGGCCTGGCCGAAGGAGCCGGCTCGGGCGCACCGGGGCGCTCGTGCCTGGATCGCGCGCCGCCTTCGGTTCCACTCTTCTTGTGCAGAGCCGGGGGTGGCGGCACGACGGTGGGCAGGGGATCGGGCTGGGTTGCGGTGGGAACTTCGGGTACCGGAAGGGCAGCCTCTTGCACGGCGCGAGGGGCCGGGGCCGAGGCGACGGGAGGCGAGACCAGCGTCGCGCCCGCCGGCGCCGTTGTGTCGTCGAAGACTCGCTTGAGCGCGTACGCCGCACCCGCCAGCGCGACCAGTCCAGCCACGCCCGCGATCAAGAGAAGTACGGGCGACGGCCCCCTGGGAACGCCCGCTGCTTCGATGGTGAACCGCGGCTCTCCTCGCGCGGGCGGCTCTAGCTCATCCGCCAGGGCCATGGCGCGGGGGCGCTTCTTGAGCTCCCGCGAGGGGCGCAGAATCTCCATTCTCTCGCCTGCAAATTGTACGATCGCCTCGATTTCACGGATGAGCTCGTCCATCGACTGGTAGCGAAGCTCGGGCTTCTTCTCGAGGCATTTCATCGTGACGTCTTCGAGCGCGCCGAGCTCGCGAGCCCCGGCGTTCACCACGCTCGGCGGCTCGGGCACCATGAACATGTGCTTGGTGAGCACGCCCATGTACGAGTCGGCCTCGAAGGGCACGCGCCCGGTGAACATCTCGTACATGATGATTCCGAGCGCATAAATGTCGGCGCGATGATCGACCTCTGCGCCCGATGCTTGCTCGGGGCTCATGTAGTGTGGCGTACCGAAAACCATTCCGGTCCGGGTCAGGCGCCCCGCGCCGACCATCTTGGCGACGCCGAAGTCCAGGATCTTGACGATCTCGTTCTTGGTGATGTGAACGTTATCGGGCTTCAGATCCCGATGAATGACGCCAACGGCGTGGGCAGCGGCCAGCGCCGAGGCGGCCTGCTGAAGGATGCGCACCGCCTGACCCGCGGGCAGCGGACCACCCTTGCGGATGAGCTTGCTAAGGGGGGTTCCATCGAGAAGCTCCATCACGAAATAGGGCGCACGGTTCGGGAGCTGGCCGAAGTCGGTGATCTGCACGATGTTGGGATGGCCGATGGCGGCCGCAGCCTTGGCCTCCTGGATGAAGCGCGCGGCGAGCTCGCCTTCCATCGCCAGATCGGCGCGCATGACCTTGAGGGCGAACCGCTTCTCGAGGGCGCGATGCCGCACGCAATAGACGCTCCCCATGCCGCCCTCGCCCAGCACCGACTCGACCTCGTAGCGCCCGTCGATGAGCTTTCCGATGAGCGGATCGGCTTCGGGTCGGTAGCCGACGGCAACCACCAGCGGATCGCCGTCGAAGGGACAGAAGCTGGCGTCGCCCGAGAAGTGCTGGTTGCACGTCGGGCAGCGGTGGACCGTGGCCTGGATGGTCGGGCGAAGCGATTCGGCCGCCGTCTTTAGCGAGCTCGCCAGATCATGCGGTGACGACAAGATGGATTACCGGGCGTGAATCAGGGGCTGGTTGCCTGGTTGCCGCAATTCGCGCAAAATTTGGCGGCGCCGAGCTCGGTCCCGCACCCGGTACAAAAGCGTTTGGCAGGGGCGACGGCGAGCGGACCGCCGCATTCCTGACAGAATTTTCCAGGGGGAACCTGGGCCGAGCATTTGGGACACGTCAACTTGCCACCGGCCTGCGGCGGAGGAGGCATCGGCTGCGCGGCCGCGTTTTGCTGCATCCAGCCAGCCATGCCCATTCCCACCGCCATCTGCGCGCCGACCCCGGCGATGCCTCCTTCGTTGCCGCCTTTCGACATGCCCGCGCCCGCGCCCATCATCGCCTTGCCCACCGCGTAATTCTGGTAGGTGCCGGCAAGCTGTCCGACGTAGCGCGAGTCGTTCGAAAACTGCTGGTCGAGCCCGAACTGCTTTTGTTGCGCTTCGGCTTCGGCCTGGGAGATCCCCACCTTGGCCATGCGAGCCTTGAGCTTGGCTTCGGCCATCTGATCTTGCAGCGCGTCGATGCGCGCCTGATCTTCGTCGGAGACGCTGATCTTGAGCTCGCCGACCTCGAGGATGCGCACACCAATCTCGCTGAAGTCGGGGCAGTCGCGGGCCATCGCGACGGCCAGATCAGGGGCCACGCCGCCGAGGTCCATGAACGTCGTCTGGCCACTCTTCAAGAAGCCGCCCAGCGTCTTGCCGAGACCCTGGAACAGCCGCTGGCGCAGCCACGACGTGATCTGCTCGTTGTCGCCCTGCGCGGCCTGGCCGGTGTAGCCGATGATGAACCGGATGGGATCGACCACCGCCATCGCGTACGTGCCATAGGCGCGGGGCGTCACCCGCAAGTCGAGCTCGGGATCGCGCATCGACATCATCTGGCCGCCGAATGTCAGGTTTCGGATGGGCTGATTTTTCACGAAGAACACTTCGGCCTGGAAGATGTTGCCGCCGGTGAACGACGTGATGAAGTGGTTGAGAAAGGGGATGTTCTCGGTCGAAAGCGGATAGCGACCGGGGGGCAGAGCGCCGACCGTGGGAGGGCTGCCGCTCTTGAAGAACACGGCGCACTCATCGAGATCGACGGTGAGACGCGCGTAGGTGGGGATGTTACCGTTCGGGTGTTTGTAGACGATGAGGTGCTTCATATCGTCCGGCCGGGCGATCATCATCTCCTGCACGCCGCCCTTGACGAAATCAATGATCCCCATAAAACCTTGCCTCCTTTGGGTGTCGGCGCACGCGAGTTCGCGGGCCCGACGCTTTTGCAGGATAATCGTCCACCGGACGGGCAGCAACGCCGACGGCGCAAGTCATCCCAGGGGGCTCCGAACAGCGCATGATTCCCGCGATCGACGTGACCAAGCTGCCCACCGCAGCCCAGAAAATTCTCGACCCGAGCAGTCCGCCTCAGCTTCGGGCCGCCGCTGCCAGGGCAGTCGCCCCCGGGCTACGCCCGGCCGATTTGCTCCTCGTGCTGGCGCTCCTCAGCGAGGGCAGCGATCCCGCCGCGGAGACCGCCCGACAGACCCTGGCCAAGCTGCCGGCTCCCATTCTGAACGGCGCCCTGTCGGCCGACCTCGAGCCCTTCGTCCTTCACAAGCTCGCGCCCGCGTACGTCGACAACGCCGGGGTGATGGAACGGCTGCTCGCGCAGCCCCGCATCGCGCTCGAGACCGTCGAGGAGGCGGCCTCGCGATGTTCGGAGCTGGTTGCCGAGCTCATCGCGGTGAACGAGCAACGGATGCTCGCCCACCCGCCGATCATCGAGAAGCTCTACATGAACAAGGCGACCCGGATGTCGACCGCCGATCGCATCATCGAGATTGCGGTTCGCAACAAGCTCGAGCTCACCGGCATCCCTGCCTACAAAGAGGTCGCCATCGCCATCGGCATGGAGCTCATCGAAGAAAGACAAGCCGAGCCAACGCCCTACGACATCCTCTTTCGCGAGACGCTCGACGAAGGCGAGAAGGTCGACTTCAACCCCGCTGCCGAGGATACGCACGTCCTCGATGACGAGGGCGACGAGAAAGTCGCCGCCAAGTTTTTGCCGCTCTACGCCAAGATTGCCAAGATGACCATCGCGCAACGGATTCGCACGGCCATGCTGGGCTCGGCAGCGGACCGACTGATTCTCATGCGCGACGGCAACCGTCTGGTCGCTTCTGCGGCCATCCGCAGCCCGCTCGTCCAGGAGCCCGAGGTCGTGCGGGTGAGCGCGAGCCGCGTCATCTCCGAAGAGGTCTTGCGCACGATCTCGCAGAACAAAGAGTGGGTGCGAAATTATCAGGTCAAGCTCAACCTGGTTCAAAATCCGCGCTGCCCGTTTCCTATCGCCGCTCGCCTGGTGTCGTATCTGCGCGAGTCCGAGCTAAAGACCATCGCCAAGAGCAAGAACGTGACGGGGCCCATCGCCCAGGCCGCCAAGCAGCAGCTCAACCGCAAGGCCAAGTAGCGTCAAATAGCGACGGGCTGTCGCTCTAGCGCCCGATGCCCCAGATCTCCCCCGTCGCCCACGTGGCGTCGAGCAGAGCGAGGACGGCGTGCGTGACCTCGTCGGCGGTGCCGAATCGACCGAGCGGCGAGCGCGCGGCCAGGCGATGAGTCCGCAATGGATCCGCGTCGGCCTCGGGATCGGCTACGATTCCGAGCGCAACCATGTTGATGCGTACGTGCGGAGCGAGCTCGACGGCGAGCGCCCGAAGCCCGGTTTGCAGCGCACCCTTCGCGGTCAGGTAAGCGACGTGGTTCTCGTAGGGACGCGACACGCCGGCGTCGCCGAGCGCGATCACGGCGCCCTGAGAGGCAATCAGCTCGGCCGACAGCGCGCCCACCAGAAGAAGAGGCGCCACCGCATGCACGGTGAGCGTCCGTTCGAGGTCCTCGCGGCGAAGTCCGTCGAAGGGCGTGCGTGGAAAGGGACCGCACGCGAGAATCATGTCGTCGATCCCGCCGTGGTCACGGACCTGGACCGCAATCCGCTCGGGAGCGTCTCGGTTCATCAGGTCGACACACACTGTCTTTGCCACGTCGCTGCCGCCGAGCTCGGTGGACATCATGGCGAGCTTGGTTGAATCGCGCCCGCTCAAGATGACGCGATCGCCGCGCGCACGAAGCGACCGGGCAATGCGAACTCCGAGGCGCCCGGTGGCACCCACCACCAGGACACGACGAGATCCCCGCGGCGGGGGAGGAGCGGAGATGCTCATCCCCAAGGGAGTATCACAAAAGCTACCTTGCGCCGGAAGGCTTGTCCTTGGGCGGCTCGACGATGAACGGAGCCAGGTGCTCTCGCTTTTCGAAGTCCGAGCGATATGCGGCCGCTTCGTGCTGGCTCTTGAACGGCCCGATGCGCACGCGGTACCAGGTGCCGCGACCCAAAACCTGCGCCGGCTCGGTGTAGGCACGATGACCGCGCTGCCGCAGCGCCGTGGCGAACGACGTG
>JBBSDY010000220.1:0-6594 GCA_038240245.1 Polyangiales bacterium | reverse complement strand
TCGTACGCATCGCGAGCGAAGCCCACACCCTTGGCGTTGAAGAAATTTTTCTCACCGGCGGCGAGCCATTTCTCC
The DNA here is from genome assembly GCA_038240245.1 of Polyangiales bacterium. Classification (GTDB taxonomy): domain Bacteria; phylum Myxococcota_A; class Polyangia; order Polyangiales; family Polyangiaceae; genus DASWDH01. The sequence goes on along the minus strand of JBBSDY010000220.1, from coordinate 6,519 downwards.
TTCCCGATATTGCCGAGATCGTCCTCGCGTGCGCCCGAGCCGCTCCCACGACCATTCTCACGAATGGCATGCTTTTCAAAGGCGCCAAGCTTGAACAGCTGAAGTCAATGCCGACCGACCGGGTTACGTTGCAAATCAGTCTTGATAGCGCGGAGCCGGAACTTCACGACCGGCACCGCGGTGAGGGCTCGTGGGAGCGAGCGATGCGGGGCGTCGAGCTGGGGCGATCGCTCGGGTTTCGTGTCCGCCTGGCCGCGACCATCGATGGCGAGGGGGATCGTCGTGACTTCGAGCGCTTCCTCGACGAACGCGCGGTCGTATCCGCCGATCGGGTGATTCGCCTTACGGCGCTACGAGGACTCGCCGAGCAAGGTGTGGCGCTTGCCAGGGTGGACCTCTTCCCCGAGGTTGCGATCACAGATCGAGGCGTTTACTACCATCCGGTGGGTGCCGACGACGACGATTTGCTCATCACGACCGAAATCTTCCCGCTCGCACAAGCATTTGAAGCGGTGCGACACACCCTTGCTAGCGAGCAGCTTCTGCGAACCAAACTGGCCGAGGTGTTCAATTGCGCGTAACGGCCCTGCCAGTTAGGACGGCCTCGGCGGCCTAGCACTACTGCTGCAGATTTCTCCCTACCAGATCGATCATCGAAGTCGCGAAGGGCCAAGTCAAACTGACCGAACAGCTGAATTTGTCGTTCGACGAAGGGGGGCTGGCGAGGCGTGGTGGCTGAACCAGGGCGAAAGTGGGTTATTCCGACGGCCTCGCCGTAACTTACGTTGGGGCGGTGCCAAGTCTGCTGATCGTGATCTGCTCCTGCCAAGACTGCAGCAGTAGTGCTAAGCAAAAAAGCCTTGTCTATCGGCTGCCGCTCGCAAAGCTTCGTATCCGTCCGTCTCAGCGACTATCCAACGTTTCAGGCCCTCCATCTCGAGCACCGGCCGATGTGCCGGGTTGTCGAAGCTCATCCGCAAGAGTGCCTCCTTGAAAGGGCTCACGGCGGCATCCTCGAGTCCCGAACGCGCGGTGAACATGCAGTGCGAGTAGGGTTGCGATGTCCATATCGCGACGGCGACGCCATCCGGTACGAGGTGGCCCTCCACGACGCTTTTCCAAAATGGACTCCCGATCGCGCCTGCGGCAACCTCGCCGTTGAGAACGGCCCTTAGAACGCTCGATTCGCTTGTGCCGGTGTCGCCATGTTTGCCGACGTCGGTATCGAAACGAACCGGATCGTAGTCGAGGCCTGCGGTAAGTCCCTCCTGTTCGAGAAAATGTATCGGCAGAATTGCCGCGTGTCCGCTGTCCCGACTACCGAGGCCCAACCGATGGCCCCGCAGGTCGGAAAGTTGCGTGACCGCTCCACCCTTGAGAGCAATAATGAGCGATCGCCAACCGAGGTCGGTGTCGCGCATGGCAATCGGTAAACACTTTCCGCCCGATAGGCGTTCGCATTGGACGTAGGCGAGATTGGTGTTCCAGGCGATGTCGATCTTGTGACTCAGCAGCGCCTCGACTTGGGCTTCGTAGGACAGGTGGAGGACGACTTCGATCTCGAGATTGGCCTCGCCCGAGAGGTAGCTCTTCATGCCTTCCCAGATGGTCACGACCTTGGGGTCATAGGCAACCGCGCCAAGCCACAGCTTCTTCGTCATGATCTTCTCTCCAAAGCTCTAGAACAACGGGATTCCGAGCAGCGCCTTGCCGATGAACTCGCGCAGTACTTCGACGGTCGGCGCCATCACGGCGCCCGCATGCGCGTCGCGAAAGAATCTCTCGATGCCGGTCTGTCGTGAGAAAGCCGCGCCTCCGCAGGCCCTCATCGCAGCGGAGGTGACTCGAATCGCCACTTCCCCTGCGTCGGCCTTCGATTCCAGGACGCGAAGCATGGTCAGATCGCCGGGGGTTTCGAGGTGCGCCACGACGTCGCCGATTCTCGCATCGAGGCCGTCGGTGTCGATCTGCATGCCCGCCAAGGTTGCCCGGAGATTGGGAAGCGCTTCGCCAAGAGACGTGCCCCCAAGGTGTTCAAACCTCGACGTCTTCAGGTGGGTGACGGTGGCACCAACGGACGCGCGGCAGATCCCTAGCGCGACAGCGGCAGATCCGAGGTTGAAGAAGGGGAGCACCACCTCGAGCATGGCTTTGAAACCTGCTCCTTCGGGCGTCACGCGTGCGTCGTCGGGGACGAAGCATGCTTCGAGCGTCATGGGCGATGAGGCGTTGGCGCGCAGGCCCATACCATCCCACGATGCAGCGACGGTGAGCCCGGCGGCATCTTTCGGCACGACGTACATCGTCGAGTCGGTCGGACCCTTGCCGGCATGAGACAGGGTCGAGACGATGTAGCTGTCGGCGTGCCCCGCGCTCGTCACCCAGGACTTGAGAGCGGTTACGGTGACCCCGCCCGCCGCGGCGTTTGCCTTGGACACCGGTGCCCAGAAGTGGCTCCGCGATCCCTTTTCGCTGAATGCCAATGTCGTCAAGTGTTTGCCAGCGGCAATCGTCCTCAGCAAAGACTGGATGCGTGGAGTTGAAGGCGCGGACGCCAAACAGAGCGATCCGCATACATGCATCATGTAGATCATGGCGACGGACGAATCGGCCGCCGCCAGCAGCGTCACGACCTGAGCGAAAGCGGCCGGTCCAAGACCCGCTCCGCCGAGCTCTCTCGGCACAACGAGGCCGAGCAGTCCCGAGCTCCCCAAAGCGGCCACAGCTTCCTCGGGGAAACTACCTTCCTTGTCGTGCCGAGCTGCGTGCGGGGTTGCCACGTCAGCGGCAATTGCCTTCGCTCTTGTAACTGCGGTCTCTTGGTCCAAGGCTACCTCCCGGGGGTCAGATTGGGGCAGGGCAAGACGCCCGCTTTGCTGGCTAAGTACGATCCCTCGCGGGGCCGGTTTCGAACAAAAGACAATCGACGCGAAGTTGGTGGTCTCTCACTGTTGCACCGCAAGGTTGCCGGCGCACTCCCGTGCCCAGGGGCTACGGCGCGGTCAGCGCCGCCAAGGCCGCCCTCGAACGGTACCACTGAGAGTGACGCGGGCCAACCACCCGCACACACCGGCGCCCACCGTGACAAGCGAGGGGCTTCGCGAATACAATCGTGCAAACCCCAGAAAAAGGACCGTTGATGCGCGCATGGATCGGCTGCACGGGGTGCCTGACGTTGTTGGCATTCGGCTGCGGTGAAAGCAGTGCGGGCGACCCGGGCACTGGCGATGCGGCCGGAACGGCCGGCGCGGGAGGGGCGCTCACTGGCGCGGGAGGCGGAGCGTCCGGCGCAGCGATCGCGGGTGGAAACGGCACGGGTGGCGCGCCCGTGGGCACTGGCGGCGCGAAGGGCACGGGCGGCGCGAACGGTACAGGCGGAGCGAACGGTACAGGCGGAGCAAAAGCTGATGGCGGCGGCACTCTCACGCCACCGCCGACGAAGGTCGGCGCGTGCGATCGCCTTGGCGCCGCCGGGGTCTTCGAAGAGATCACACCACCGATGGTGAAGGCCGGGATCGGGTCCAAAACGACGGACAACCAGACCAAGGGTGGGCCGTTCGCCATGGCCGTCGATCCGGTCAACCTGGGCACGCTCTACTCCGGAACCTTGTTCCAGGGGGTTTGGAAGAGCACGGACTGCGGATCGACCTGGAAGGCAATCGCCACCGGCACGAGCGCCATGGACGTCAACCGGGGAATGAATTGGACGTTCGGTATCGACCCTCAAGACCCCGAGGTCGTCTACACCAACTCCGGTTACGGCTCGAACGGCCTTTTCAAATCCGTGGACGGCGGTGTGAACTGGACAGACATCTGGTCCCAGAAGTCGCAGCCCGAGCTGTCCAAGGCCTTTACCTACAATTTTGCCAACGTCATCGCGATCGATCCTGCTGATCACCTGCACATCCTGCTCACGTTTCACGAGGCCTGCCTCGCGCCGCATCCTGCGACGTGCATCGTCGAGAGCATGAACGGAGGCTCGAGCTGGCGGATCATCGATGGCCAGCCGGGCTGGAATGGCAACGAGGGACAGGTGATCTTCTTTCTCGATAGCCCGACCACCTGGCTCTGGGGCTCGCAGACCAACGGATTTTGGCGTTCGGGCGACAGCGGCGCCACCTGGGAGGCGATCCCGAAAATGACGACGAGTCATCTACAAGGATCGCAGATCTTGCGAGCCAAGGACGGCACCTTCTTCGCCGCAGGTGCCGACGGCGTCTGGCGTAGCTCCGACGGCAAGGTACCCACCTGGAAGCTCGTCCCCAATACCGGTCCCATCGTCGGCGGCCTGGTGAGCGACGGCACGACGATGTTCACGAGCACCTGCTACTTCGGGGGCTTCTGCAATCCGCGCTACTTGCGGTCTCCCGAGACGGATGGCGACAAGTGGACGCAAATGACGAGCCCCACGCTCTCGCAAGGCGGCAACCTGGGCTATGACAAGGCGCACAAGGTGCTCTACTCCTCCAACCTCGACGCGGGCTTGTGGCGCGTCGTGGTTCCCTAGCGCGCGAGACGAAAGCCGATGCTGAATCAGCCTGCGGCGGGCGTCCATTCGACGAGCTGGCCGGTGAGCATCTGTCGATCTGCGGCCCGGCCCATGATTGCGTGTGCGGTTTGGTACCTGGCGCTCGTGGCGATGTGGTTCATCCCGGGACTGGACCGCCACAAGACGATCTTCATGACGGTCGCCGCGATCAGCGCGGTGCTCACCACCGTCATCATGATCTCGTTGGGGACCAACCTTGCCGGACGCCTCGAGGTGCTGCCCGATCGCATCGTGCTCGGAACGCGCACCCTCCAGCGGTATGGACTTCACGGCGAAATCATCCCCTGGAAGCAGGCCCACATGTGGACGACGCTCGGCTCCGCGATCGAGCTGCGGGCCCAGGACGCATCGCTGCGCATCGGGGGCCGGGATCATCTCCTTGCCACGAAGAGCGAACGTTCGACCACCCAGGTCGATGCGAGCCTTTCATCCGACGACTTCGTTCGGTTCGTGCGAGCTCTCGCGCTCGTACCCGACCCTCTCGCGAGCGCCGCGGACGGCGCGGGGCTCACCATCGACCTTCTCCCGAGCTCCACTTCGGTGCGCGGCATGTGGCGAATGATGGCTCCGTGGGTCGCCACGATGGGGATCGCCGGGGCCGTGGGCATGGTGGCAAGCCAGCTCGACGGCTTCGAAAAGGGCGCGGCCCTCGTGGTACTGCAAGTCTTGACGGTGGTGATCGTCCTCGGAGGCCTCGCCTTCACGATGAGGCGAAACATGCACCCTCCGCCGGCGCGCTATCGACTGCGCGTCGAGCCGAATCGCGTGGCGCTGCGTGATCTGCGAGGCGCCGGAGATCTGGTCGATGCCACCATTGCCCGCCCGACGGCGACCCGCTTGACCTACCGCTACTCCGGGCGCGGGGGAACGTTCGAGTTTCCGACTTTGCGCCTCACGTGGCCGTCCAAGTCGATGGTCGTCGGCGTCTGGGACACGTCGGCACCTTGGCCAGCGGGCACCGCGAGAACGCGCAGGCTCGACTACCTCGTCGGCCCCGCGGAATGGCGGCGTCTCGTTCGCGAGCTCGGGATCGCGTGATTTTCGCCGGTGCTCTCGGGTATGCTGGTCAACGTTGATCAGTCCCCGGTCTCGCAGAAGAGTGGCGTCGTTTCCCAGCGGGGTGCTGGCGTTGGCGCTTCTGTTTTTGTCCGCGTGCCACGCAGACGACGGCCAGAACATCGCCGGAGCGAAAGATGCCGAACCGACCGGCCCCGCGACAGGGGGAAGCGGCGGCGGGGCCGGCGCCGGGGCGGCTGGTAGCTCCACGGCAGGCAGTGGTGGGATCGGCGTGGGTGGGGCGCCGTTCTCACAGGATGCAGGCGGTATCGTCGCTGGCCCGGTCGACGCGATCATCGCGGCGATGCCGGCGGGCTCGTGGAAGGAGCTACCGGGGACGCACATGGCCGACGTCTGCCCGACGCCCTACTCGAGCTATCCCTGCGAGTCGGTGATGACCGCTTGGAGCGGCGGAGTGTACGACTCGCTGCGCGATCGCCTGGTCGTGTGGGGCGGGGGTCACTCCGACTCGCCGTACAACAACGTCTTCACCTTCGATCTCGCGTCGATGAAGTGGAAGCGCTGGACCGAGCTTCCTGTCGGGATGACCGGCGACACCACGCCGCCGATCTTCCAGGACAAGCGCGTCGAGACCTGCGGTCTTTACCCGAGGGTGGCGACGTTGACCCTACCGGATGCGATGCTCACGCCGAGCGGCTACGTCATGCCCGACAAGTGCGACGATCCCTCCATCGCCGCGCAGCTCGATCCGCAGCAGCCGCGCGCCGCGCATACCTACGGCAACATCGCCTTTAGCGCCGCGACGGGTCGTCTCTATGTGCTCGGCTCGATCGGCCTGTACCCGAGCGGGCAGTCGAGGACCACGCTGGTGCTGGGCTTTGACTTCGCGACCTCGCAGTGGACGCGCGGCGCGAGCAACCCCATCACCGATTATGGCGCCAGCGCCGCCGATG
>JBBSDY010000219.1:0-6614 GCA_038240245.1 Polyangiales bacterium | reverse complement strand
GCGCTCGAAGTAGAGCTGAGGGCGCTTCGACAGGCCCCTCCTTGAGCTAGCGACGCGTGGCGCGGATGAGGCATCCATGCCGGCGCCGACAAGCACGATCTGACGAATCGCCGCCGCCGCACCGGCTGCCATCTCCGCTGCCGCTATCCCAGGTGCGGAGCGACGGGCGCGCTATAGAAGATGTAAAGTGGAGCCGAGCCCCCACGGGTGGGCCCGCTCGCGCAGATCGTGACGTCGATACGGTTGATGTTGCCGGTCGACACGGTCCTGAATCCTCCGAAACCGTGCGTGCATGCCATCGTCGTCTCGTCAGCGGCACTGACGCAAGTCCAGCCCAGCTGTTGGGTAATCGAATCGGCCCTGTTGCAGTCGTCTTCCGGGGTATCGAGGTAGCTGTTGCCCAGGTTGTCGACGATCGAAGTGATGACCGGATCGCCGGTGCCCGCCCCTAGCGCGGTGGGGCTGCACGTCGTAAGCGAGTAGTTGGAGCTCAGCGTGATGCCATAGATTCCGATGGTCTGGCAGTAGCTCGAGTTGGGATTCGTGTAGCTCACGGTTCCGATGTTCACCGTGTTCCACCCCACGGCGCTGCAATCGCTATCGGCCTGGTTGCCGCATCCGTAGGGACAGCAGCCATCGCCCGAGGTGCAAACCTGCGTGGCGCACGCGACGACGCTGCCGTCGGCGCCATCGTCGCTGTCTGCCGTGGCAGCATCGACGCTGGAGGATGCGTCGGGCGTGCCGACCGATTGATCGATGGCACCGTCGGAGCCATTTGCGCCATCGAAGCCACCATTGCCGGCGTCAAGGCTCGCATCGGCACCGCCCATGCTTGCGTCGATCGGTACCACCGCGTCCACCTGCGCAGCCGCGTCCACCTGCGCAGCCGCGTCGACCTGCGCGGCCGCGTCGACCTGCGCGGTCGCGTCGACCTGCGCGGCCGCGTCGACCTGCGCGGCCGGACTCAATATGCCGTACACCGATAAGTGCGCGATCGAAGCGGACACCGTGTACGCCGCCGGATCGACGATCGACTCGAGCCCCGTCCATTTCGACCCCACCGCCTGTCCGAGCCGCAGATCGGTCGGAGCGATCGGGCCGATATCGACAGGGTCATACGTGAAGGTCAGCGAAGCGGGAGGAGCGAAGACGGTTCCGCTGGGCAGGATTTCGAACGCCGGTCCCAGCGCGCCCGTAGGCCATGCGTCGAGCGGCAGGATGACGATGGCAGCGGGCGACTTGAGCGATCCGGGCAAAATCGTCAGCTTCACCCGACCCGACGACGTCGTCGCCACCCCTCCTTCGGGACCGATGACCTTCGTACCTTCGGCGATGCAGCGGTTGCTGATGCACTGGGTGCCCGAAGGGCAATCCAAGCTGGTGGCGCACGCATTCGCGCAAACATTGTCGCGGCACACCAGAGGCTCGGGGCACTCCGACGTGTAGAGGCAGGGCTGGCCGGAGCTCGACACCGTTCCCGCTTCGGGCGCGATCACCGGGAGGCCGCCGTCGCGGAGCTCGGCGGGATCGGCGCAGGTGCTGGCGACACATAGCTGATCCTTCAAACAGTCTCGATCGGCTGCGCACTGATCGCGACACTGCGAATCGACGCCGCAAGTTTGCGACCTGGGGCAGTCGCTGTTGAGCGAGCAGCCGCGCTCGTCGGCCAGCTGGCAAACGTAGTTGGGTTTGTCGCTGGCGATGCACCGCTGCCCCGACTGACAGTCGCGCGAGGTCGTGCAGGCCTGGTGACACTTGCGAAAGGCGCACACCAGCGGCGACGAGCAATCGCTGTTGATGTTGCAGCCCTCGGACAGAGCTTTGCCAGAGTCGTCACTGCCGCATGCTCCGGCAACCAACACCCACGCCAGAAGCGCACCGAATCCGTACCGCCACATGATCTACGAAGGTTAGTCTTCGTTTTGCTCTCGCGGCAAGCGGATTCCAAGGACGATTTCTGGCGTCAGATCACGCCACCCGAGGCCTGCACGCAAACCCGCTTTTGCACTCGAACCTAGCCGCGCTACCGCAACACTCCGAAGTTTGGCGCATTTCTCGCACTCCCTGGGCACACATTGCGCGGCGGACCTCGGGGCCTATGATGACGCGATGGTGCGCAAGGACCCCAGCCGATCTCGGGCCATTCGGCTGCTGCGCGTTCTCTTGGCTTGCACGATGGTCTGGCTTTCGAGCGGATCACCCAGGTCAAGCCAGGCGTGGACGGACGGAATCGTCCTCGTCGCGGGTGCATCCACGCCGCGCCCCACAGATTGCGCGTCCACACGAGCGCCGCGCTCCACCAGCCGACGGGCACCGTTCGCATCGAGCGTTGCAACCCGCCGATCGCCGCCGTCCACGCGGCCCGCCAACACTACCGAAACCGTCGTCCTCATCCCCGATCGGTACCTCCACAACCTCGCTCTTCTCTGCTGATCCCGCGACGAAGCGTTTTTTCAATTCGTCGCGTCACCAGCCTGAGAAAGAGCCATGTTCGTCGTCGGTTCGCTGCGGAGATTGCTTCGCGTACTGTTCATCGTGGCAGCGGCCATGGGGCCGCGGTTGCCGCCGCCACCACCGCCTCCTCCGCCTGCGGTCGAGCAGATCGATCCCGGCGGGCAGATCCGTGAGTGAAGAGTAAGAGTCGGCTCGCGTCACTCGCGGGTGTCAGCGGGGACGCGCCGAACGCCGAGGCGCGGCATCGGGTCCCAGTAGCTCGGACTCCAGCAAGCCGACGAACCAGTCGCGAAAGCGCGCTTCGGACCACTGCCGGCGGTGAACGAGCATGTGAAAGAGCGAGGGATCGATGAGCGCCCAGACCGCATCGGCAGCACCCTCGTCGTCGAGACCCTTGCGCAGCTTCGCCCGCGCGCGAACGTCGGCGACGATGGTCGATGCCCCACGGCGCCGCTCCTCGAGAACATGGTCGAGGAGCTGACGGGCCTCGGGATCGGCGGCTGCCGCCTCGCGCAGCGCCTCGTGGATGCATGCCAGGTGGTGGCACAGCGATACGAAGATGTCCGTATAGCCCGCGAGATACCCGCGCGCCGTCGGCTCGGCTCGCACCAACCGACTGCGGGGGCGCTCGACGAAGGGAATCGCCTGATCCTCGTCGCCCGCGGCGCGCCCGAAAGCGGCGGCGTAGGCCGCCTTGAGCAGCGCGGGCTTTCCCGTGAAGGAGCTGAAGACCGTCGCCCGGCTCACCCCGGCGGCGGCGGCGATCGCATCGACGGAGACCGCAGCATAGCCGTCGTCTCCGAAAAGCCGGGCCGCGGCGTCGACGATCGCCTTTTGGGTGGCCCGAGCTTGCTCCTCGCGCTTGCTCGTGGCTCGCGGCGAGAATCCCCTCGACCACGCTCGCGGACGCCATCCGGCGAGAGTTCGCCGTGGCCTGACGTGGTCCCAAGAGGGACTGTTCAGCTTGCCGAACCCTCGCTAAACTGCCGCGCATGCCCTTCACGCTACCGCTCGGTGCATCGTGTCCTCCGTTCTCGCTGCCCGCCACGGACGGCAAGACTTACTCGCTCGCGGACTTCGAGAATGCCAAGGCCCTCGTGGTGTTCTTCACCTGCAACCACTGTCCCTACGTCACCGGCTCGGACGAAATGACCCGCGCCGCTGCGCTCAAGTACAAGCCCCTCGGCGTGGAGTTCGTGGGCATCAACTCCAATAGCGAGAAGACACACCCCGACGACGACTTCGCGAGCATGGTCGTGCGAATGAAGGAGCTGAAGCTTCCGTGGGTGTACCTGCGCGATGTGAGCCAGGAGCCGGCCCGCGCGTTCGGCGCCCTTCGCACGCCGCACTTCTACGTCTTCGATCGCGATCGCAAGCTCGTCTATACCGGTCGCGGTCTGGACAATCCGCGCGAGTCGCAGAAGGCGAAGGTCAACGATCTCGATCGCGTGCTCGGCGAGCTCACCTCCGGCAAGTCGGTCAGCGTCCCGCTCACCAATCCCATCGGGTGCAACGTCAAGTGGGACGGGCAAGACGCCCACTGGATGCCCGGCGACGCCTGCGATCTGGTGTAGCTCGCGTCACGCCGAGGGAGGGAGCTGACTCTGTCGGCGCACGCGCTGGAGGGCGGCCGCAGCCCGCGACGCGACCTCGCGCACGGAAAGCAACGTGTTGGCAGCGGCGCGAGCGCGTGCATCGGTCGAGTCGCGCGCCAATAGATCCTCGACGTGGGGCATCGCCTTCTCGGGCGTCTTGGCGGGCCCGAGGTAGAGCTCGACGAGACGCCGGCGATGGTCGACGATTCGGGCCTCGGGAAGGCCAGGACCCGCCAGCCCCTGCTCGAGAAGCGCGCACGCCAAACCCATTCGATCGGTCTTTTGACAATGCGCCTCGAGAATGCTGAGAAGCGACGAGCTGGCCGGCACGAGAGCGAGAAGTTTTTTGCACGCGTCGTCGGAGACGGGAGCCTTGGCCGAGAGCAGCGCGATGATGTTGATGGCGCGTCTCGCCATCTCGTCGGCGGGCTTGGGGGGCGTCGAGGCCACCATCGCGTAGAGCTCGACCAGCTTGAGATCGTCGCCCGCGGCTTCGTACTTTCGCTCGAGGCGCTTGAACGCCTCGAGGTGATCGGGCGCCACCTCGAGGACGTTGCGCAGAAAGCCTTCGCTGCCCGCGGGATCGCCGAGCACGCCCTGAAAGTAGTCGGCCGCGTGCATGAGAACTTCGGCGTGGATAGCTGGCGCCAGCTGCTTCAAGCGACGGTCGGTGGCAAACTTGCGATAGGCTGCGGCCAGCTCGGCCTCCTTGCCATCGCGCGCAGCGGCGGCGTGCAGCTTCTCCCAGAGGTGAGGCTGCGCCTCGCCAATGCGCAGCTCCGACATGAGCGCCTCGAGGGCGGCTGGCGGCTGGCTCAGCTGCTTGTCGAGCATCGATTGCAGGCGCTCGAGCCGAAGGGAGCGCGCCTTTTCGGCGGGGTCGGACATTTCGAGCCCCATGGTACCGCAAGTGGCGCAAGGACAGCCAGTGGGAGCAGGCTGCGCGAGCTACGCTTTTGGGCGATCCTACTGCCATGCCGTCCACGATCATCAACGGAGACCGCGTACCGATTCGCCTCTGGGCGCCGGCGCATGAGGTCGATACGAACGCCATCCAGCAGCTCAAGGCCGTCGCCAGCCTGCCCTGGGTGGCGCATCAGGTGGCGGTGATGGCCGACGTTCACCTCGGCAAGGGAGCAACCGTCGGCTCGGTGGTGGCCATGCGCGGAGCGGTGTCACCCGCGGCGGTCGGCGTCGACATTGGCTGCGGCATGGCCGCCGTGAAGACGAGCCTCGTCGCCGACGACCTGCCCGACAGCTTGCGCAAGCTGCGCCTGGCCATCGAAGATGCCGTTCCCGTGGGACGCGAGCAGCATGTGGCGCCCGTATGGGAGGACGCATCGGACGAGCTCGCCGGGCAGGCCACTGTGCTGCTCGCACGCTTCGCCGATCTCGCGCCAGTCGTTCAGGCGCTGGCAGGTCGTGCGGCCTTGCAGATCGGTACACTCGGCGGTGGAAACCACTTCATCGAGGTTTGCCTGGATACCGAAAACGCCGTCTGGCTCATGCTGCACTCCGGTAGCCGGCACATCGGCGCCGTGCTCGCCGAGCACCACATGAAAGCGGCGCGCAAGCTGTTTCACAACCACGAGCTCCCCGATCCCGATCTGGCCGTGTTCCTCGCCGGTACGCCCCACTTCGACGCCTATCGGCGCGATCTCTTCTGGGCGCAAGAATACGCGGCGACGAACCGCGCGGTGATGCTCGCGCGCATGAAGGACGTCATGCACGCCTTTTGGCCACAGGCTCGCTTCGAAGCGCCCGTTTCGTGCCACCACAACTACGTCGCTGAAGAGCACCACTTCGGCGAGGATCTGCTAATCACGCGCAAGGGCGCCATTCGCGCCGGACGCGGCGAGCTCGGGATCATTCCGGGCTCGATGGGCACCAAGTCATTCATCGTGCGTGGCAAGGGCAATCCCCTCTCGTTCGAATCGGCCTCGCACGGGGCCGGGCGCCGGATGAGCCGCAGGCAGGCCAAGAAGAGCTTCACCGTCGCCGATCTCGAGCGGCAAACGGCCGGCGTCGAGTGTCGCAAGGATCGCGATGTCATCGATGAAGCCCCCCTGGCCTACAAGAACATCGATCGGGTCATGGAGCAGCAGAGCGATCTGGTGGAGATCGTGGCCGAGCTGAAGCAGGTCGTGTGCGTGAAGGGATGATGACCCGAGCCGGCGCTGGGATCACTTGGTTCCCACGGCGACGACGAGCTCGCAGGGCCCCACGAAGGCGTCCGGCCCTCCCTCGAACTCGCGAAGCGCGTTTCCGACCTCGGACCATGCCGCCTCCTGGCTTGCCGGATCGAGTGACGAGAGCATCTGGTGCAACGCGCCAAACGACTCCTTCTCGAATCGCAAACACTCCGATGCCGACGGCATCCGCAGGGGCGCTGCGACGGTCTCCACTTTCACGTCGCGAAACCCGGCACGGTCGAGCGCCGCCTCGAGAACCCCCGGAGATCCCAGACTGAAAGGACCAGGCTGACCCGCGAGAGGCGCTCCGAGCTTGGCATGTCGCCGTACGATCGACACCGGCACGCTGAAAAAGCCGTTCTTGTCGGCCGTC
>JBBSDY010000218.1:0-6635 GCA_038240245.1 Polyangiales bacterium | reverse complement strand
GCGTGGCCCTGCGCCACGGGGCGACCTTGGGAATCAAGAGTCCCGATCCCGTCTTCACGATCGGCGATCTGCGGGTTGATCTCGCCAAGCGCCAGGTATTCGTGGGAGGCGCCGAGGTTCATCTCACGCCCATTGCCTACAAGCTCTTGGTCCTGATGGTGCAAAATGCCGGCAAAGTGGTTACCCACCGCCAGCTCCTTCACGAAGTGTGGGGGCCCAACACGCACGACCCGCACTACGTCCGGGTCTTCATGGGACAGCTGCGCCAAAAGCTGGAACCCGAGCCGTCGAACCCGCGGTACCTCATCACCGAGCCAGGCGTCGGCTACCGGCTGCGCGCGGAGTAGCGGTGATGCGCGAGCTCGACGTTGGTGACGAGGTGGACCGATTCGCACTCACGGAGCTCTTGGCTCGAGGCGGAATGGCCTCGATTTTCAAGGCCATCGAACGTGACAACGGGGCCACCGTCGTGCTCAAGGTTCCCCACCTGCACGCCGAGAGCGATCTCGCGTTCTACGAACGATTTGGTCGCGAAGAGGCCATCGGCCAGCGGCTCGAGCACCCCAGCATCGTCAAGGTGCTCACCGTCCCCGACAAAAGCCGGCGCTACATGGTCATGGAGTACGCCGCGGGAATATCGCTGCGCGGGCTCATGGGCGAGGGGAAAAAGCTTCCCGTAAAGCAGGCGCTCGACATCGTCCAGAAGCTCTGCGAGGCGCTGATCTACCTCCACCACATGGGGATCGTGCACCGCGATCTGAAGCCGGACAACGTCGTGGTGGGGCCAGACGGCGGGATCAAGATTCTCGACTTCGGCATCGCGCTCGACGCCGTGTCCCGTCGGCTCACCTGGTTCGGTTTGTCGCGGCTCATGGGTACGCCCGACTACATGGCGCCCGAGCAGCTGCGCGGAAAGAGGGGAGACACTCGAACGGACATCTATGCCGTGGGCACCATGCTCTACGAGATGCTGCTGGGAACGCTCCCTTTCGAGACCGCCAACCTTCAGAGCTTCATTCGAGCCAAGGTCAACGAGGATCCCGACCCGCCGAGCATTCACGATCCGGACATCGAGCCCGCGCTGGAGGCCATCCTGCTGCGCTGCATCGCTCGGTCTCCTCGAGGGCGGTACGACGGTGCGGCCGCACTGCTGAAGGACTTGCGCGATCCATCACGAGCCGTTCGTGCGGACGTAACCCTCCCTGTGCGCGGCCGATCGCTCTGGCTCTACATCCCCCGTCGGCTCGCCGTGGGCCTCGGTATCTCGGTGCTCCTTTGCGCGCTGTTCGTCCTGGTCTGGATGAGCAGCAAGAAGCCGGCGGTCTCCGGCGGCCGGCGTGGTCAGGTGGCTCCTGCTGCGTCGGGTCGGCTGTAGAGATGAAATATACTTTCTTGATAACAAGCTAGATTACAAATATCTGCTGTTGATATGGGCCGCGCCGTTGCATGGCGCGCACGGTACCCTTTCTTGACTCGCCGTCGCGGTCATTTGACGGCATCTTGATCGGAGGATCGCTAACTTCTTCCGAGGGTTAGCGGGAAGCGAGGGTCCATGTTCAGCGAATCGATGGTGTCGATATCGGTCCCCGAGGGCACCGACCCGGTGGAGAAAACCAGCAATTGGCCGGCTTTCGTAGCCGTTTCGTCCGCCTGGCTGGTGGCCATGGTGCGCTGCACACTCGGGTTCGTCGGGCACGAAGCCCTGAGCTTCGATCTCGTGCTGGCGTTGGCTCTCTTCACGGCCATGCCTCTGATTGTGCTGCGTTTTCATCACGCGACGAGCGTCCGGCACGAATGGCGGTCGACCCGTCGGCCGCGACTCGTGCTGATGTCGAACCACTAGCAATCCCCTAAGCGTGGGCGTAACGCGGGCGGCCGCGCATGGCGCCTATTTGCAATTCGCCGTGTCGTGACGCTTGCTTGACGCGAATCGTCTTGATAGTGATGTTATCGCGTCGACATGTTAGCGAGATTGAAGCGGGCCATCTTCGGGGCTCCCAAGGACGTCCGCGACCCCCACGCCTTTCACCAGCTCTCCCTCATCGCGCTCTTTGCCTGGGTGGGGCTCGGCGCCGACGGCCTGTCGTCCAGCGCTTACGGTCCCGACGAGGCCTTTCGGCAGCTAGGCGAGCACACCGGGCTCGCCATTCTTCTCGCGCTGGCCACGGCGATGACGGTGTTCATCATCAGCTACGCGTACTCGCGCATCGTCGAGCATTTCCCCTCGGGGGGCGGCGGCTACGTCGTGGCCACCAAGCTCTTGGGAACGAAATGGGGCGTGCTCTCCGGCGCAGCACTGCTCGTCGACTACGTGCTGACGATCACCATCTCCATCGCGTCCGTGGCCGACGCGGTGTTCAGCTTCTTGCCGCCGCACTACGTCGCCTGGAAGCTCACCGCCCAGGTGGCCGCGCTGGCGCTGCTCACGGTGATGAACATTCGCGGGGTCAAGGAGTCGATCACCATTCTCCTGCCCATTTTCATGACGTTCGTGGTGACGCACGCTATCCTGCTCATCGCCGTAATCGGAAGGCACCTCCCCGACGTGCCGGTGGTGACCCGCGAGGTCACCGCGAGCGTGGGCAAGACGGTATCGCTGCTCGGCATCTTCGGCACGCTCAAGCTCTTCGTCCGGGCGTACTCGCTGGGGGGCGGCACGTACACAGGGATCGAAGCCGTCTCCAACGGGGTGGGCATCATGCGCGAGCCGAGGGTGCAGACCGCCAAGCGCACCATGGTGCTCATGGCCGCTTCCCTGGCCATCACCGCGGGCGGAATCCTCATCGCATACTTGCTGGTCCACGCTTCCCCCGAACAGGGCAAGACAATGAACGCCGTCTTGTTCGAGCGGTTCGCCGACACGTGGGAGATCGGAGGCGTCAGGGTGGGCCACGGGTTCGTGATCCTGGCTCTGGTCAGCGAGGGCGCGCTCCTCTTCGTCGCCGCCCAGGCGGGATTCGTGGACGGCCCGCGGGTCATGGCCAACATGGCCATCGACTCCTGGCTGCCGCATCGTTTTGCAGCGCTCTCGGAGCGGCTCTCGATGCGCAACGGCGTGGTGCTGATGAGCGTGGCCTCGTTCGCTGCGCTCATCTACACCCAGGGCGACGTCGGGCGCCTGGTCGTCATGTACTCGATCAACGTCTTCTTGACCTTCTCGCTGTCGGAGTTCGGCATGTCACGCTTCTGGATCAAGCACCGTGCCGAGCACCCCAGGGAGTGGAAACGACACCTGCCCGTTCACCTCACCGGTCTCAGCCTGTGCCTTACGATCTTGACTGTGACTTGCATCGAGAAGTTTGCGGAAGGCGGGTGGATCACCCTCGTCATCACCGGCGTGGTCGTCGGAATTTGCTTTCTCATCAAGGACCACTACGGGCGGGTCGTCGAAGCCATCCGTCGCATGGACGACGAGTTTCCCGCGCCTGCCGACATTCCCGGGGCGGTGGTGGAGAGCGGCCCAAAGCGCGAGCCAACGGCGGCCGATCCAGTGGCCATTCTCTTCGTGGGCGGATACGGGGGGCTCGGGCGACATGCCCTTTTGCTTCTACTCAGGATGTTTCGTCACCACTTCAAGGGTGTGGTTTTCGTGAGCATCGCCGTGGTCGATTCCGACGTCTTCAAGGGGGCCGACGAGGTGGGCGCGCTCGAGAAGCGGACGATGCAGAGCTTGGCTTG
This sequence comes from Polyangiales bacterium, assembly GCA_038240245.1. GTDB lineage: Bacteria > Myxococcota_A > Polyangia > Polyangiales > Polyangiaceae > DASWDH01. Next base: position 2,957 of record JBBSDY010000218.1, on the reverse strand, counting down.
CTACGAGAGCTATGCGCGCAGCCTGGGACTGGCCGCCTCGAGCGCGTACTCGGTAGGGACTGAAGTCCCCGTCGAGGCCGAGAAGCTCGGGCGAGAGCTCTTCAAAAAGTATCCCGAGGGTCTGGTGGTTGCCGGGCAGCTTCTGTTTTCCGAGGACAGTTTCTGGAAGAGGGTCCTCCACAACGAAACCGCCTTTCTCATTCAGCAACGCCTGCAGCACGCCGGCGTGCCCATGATCGTTCTACCGGTGCGGCTCAACCTCGATTCGCAGCGTCCGGGTCACGTTCGGCCCAGCCTGGCACATGCGTCGTGAGGTCAGCTGTTCGAGTACGCGTCGGATCCCATTTCGAGGGGGTCGAGGCCGACTGACTCGACTTCTGCCGGTACACGGTTGCCGATGATGCGATCAGTGAAGCGAAAGAACACATAGGAGGCGCTGAAGACGACCACGATGTTGACGACGACGGCGATCGCTTGCGCGACGAGCTGGGAGGCATCGCCGAAGAGAAGCCCGCGCACCGGGCCCTGTACTCCATTGAAGCCGTCGCCATAAGAGCCATCCGCGAAGATGCCGACGGCGAGTGTTCCCCACGTCCCGCAAACGCCGTGGACGGCGACCGCGCCGACTGGGTCGTCGATGCGAAATCGCCGTTCGAGCACCACCACCGACGTCGCGACGAGCAACCCGGCGACGACGCCGATGAGAACGGCGGCGGCCGGCGTCACGAACGCGCAGCCGCCGGTGATGGCGACCAGACCCCCCAACATGCCGTTCGATGCCATCAGGACGTCGGGCTTGCGATGACGTTGCCAGACGTAGAGAAGCGCGGCGAGCGCCGCCGCCGAGGACGAGAGCATGGTGTTGACTGCGATCTCGGCGATCCGCGAATCGGTGGCGGCGAGCGTGGACCCGGCGTTGAAGCCGAACCAACCGAACGCCAGGATCAAGGTTCCCAGCATGGCCATCGGAAGATTGTGCCCCGGCATGACGCCGATCGTTCCGTCGCGTCGAAATTTGCCGATGCGCGGGCCAAGGACCTTGGTGCCGGCGAAGGCGGTGACGCCGCCGGTCAGATGGACGACGGACGAGCCAGCGAAGTCGACCACCCCGTGACCCAAACCGAGGTTCTTGCCGAGCGACGCCAGAAATCCGCCGCCCCACACCCAGTTGCCGTAGAGCGGGTAGAGCACCATCGACATGAAAAACCCGTACAAAAGAAACGAGGCAAACTTCCATCGCTCGGCCATGGCGCCGGTGGGGATGGTGGCCGCGGTGTCGAGGAACACCACGGCAAAGAGAAACATGGCCAGGTTCGAAGGATCGTGAGCGGCGTCGATCAAGGCGAACTTGGACGCGCCGAGCAGGCCGAACTGGTGGCCGCCGAGGGACAGAGCGAGCTCGTGGTGATCGGCGGTGGCAGCGCCGAGCGACGGCCATCCGCTGACGCCGCCCATCATGAAGGCGAATCCCGTGATCCAGAAACCGAGCACCCCGACCGGATAGATGATGAGGTTCATGGCCATGGTGTGCACCGCGTTCTTCGAGCGGGTGAAGCCCGTCTCGACCATGGCGAAGCCGACCTGCATGAACATCACCAGAAACGCCGCCAGGAGCACCCACGCCAGATTGAGCGATTGGTCGAGATGGTCCATCACGGTACCTCGGTGCGGTAGGTGGGTCGGGCAGGGGAGCGGTACTTCGACTTCTTGCTGCTCATCCACGTAAGAAGGATGAGCACCGCCAGGACGGCCAGAAGAGCCCCGAGCAGGATTTTCTTGCGCGGGATGAAAATGACTGGTCCGCGCGTACGCTGCTCCTCGCTTCGTGGCTTGACCTTCGAAGGATCGCGTACCTCATCGAGCATGTCCTTCGCCGAGTCGTAGCGGTAGCGCGGTGAACGCTCGATGGCGTGCAAGATGATCTCCTCGATTTCCGGGCTGATGCTGGCAACGAGCTGCCGGGGCGGGCGCGGGTCGTCATTTTGCTTGGAGCGCATCAGGCTGTGCGCGTTCGTGCCCGAGTAAGGAAGCTCGCCGGTGAGCATCTCGTAGAGGATCGTCCCCACGGCGTAAACGTCGGTTCGAACGTCACCGCGGCGGCCTCCCACTTGCTCGGGGGCCATGTAGTCGGGCGTTCCGATGGTGCTCGAAAGCCCGAACCAAGTGAGCCGGCGGGCGGCTTCGTCGAGCGCGATGCCGAAGTCGAGCAGCTTGATGTGCCCATCGGGGAGGATCAAGATGTTTTCGGGTTTGAGATCGCGGTGAACGATGCCCTGCCCATGCAAATAGACCAGCGCTTCACAAAGCTGGCGTGCGATGTCGAGCGCCTGGTCGGTGGGCATGGGCCGCTTGTCGTTCATGATGGCCCGGAGCGAGCGGCCTTCCGCGAACTCCATGGCGATGTACATGCGGCTCTTCTCTTTGGGCGTGAACACCTTGATGATGTACGGATGCTCGAGCCGCTGGCCGATGCGCTCCTCGCGCTCGAAGCGCTCGTGGAACACGACGTCGGCCTCGAACTGCATGTAGGGCACCTTGAGGGCGACCGCCTGCCCGGACTCGCGATCGATGGCCTTGAAAATGGAAGCCATGCCGCTTCGTGCGAGCAGCTCGGTCAGATCGTACTGGTCGAGGTGATCGCCGACGATGACTTCACGCATCTCGACCGCCCATGGGTTGGTAGCTCAGCGGCCGGGACCATATCATTACCGGCGGGGACTTGCTGCGTTTGGTGCCGCGCGTACGTTGCGCTAGTTTGAGCGTCCCCGATGGTCCCACGTCCTCCGACCCCCCCGAGCCCGCCCAAGCCCGGATTGCGCCCACCCCCCACCGTGTCTCCGTCCGCCAAGCTGACGTCGGTCGAGGACGAGTCGGACGATCCCACCCGGATGATGGACAGGATGCCAACCCCTCGAGCGGCCGCGCAGCGAGCGCTCGACCACGCGGCGATTTTCAAT
>JBBSDY010000217.1:0-6641 GCA_038240245.1 Polyangiales bacterium | reverse complement strand
TGAATCGCCCAGCCCTTGTCGTCCAGAATGCTTTGAATGCTGCTCATGATTTTCCGCCTCCCACAGGTAGCGCGAAGTCGTCCGATGAAGGCGTCGCGCTCTTTTCGGTTCGTTGCCGACCGTCGGGACCGGTGTTGCGAACACTTTGACGTTAGGCTCTTCGCAACGTAATGGCAATGCCAATATCGGCAAAGAATTGTTAGCCCGCGCTGCGGGCGATCGCTGCGTCGTGGAGGTCGTGGTCTGCGTGCGAAGGTCGCGGCGAGCGGTTGGCAGGGTGCTTGCCGACGACGCACGAGACGCGTCGAATGATTGATGTGGGCCCTTGGCCCCAGGCTTTGGCTTTGGCTGGGCCCCATAGTGACGGGGGTGCCGATGTGACCGACGAGAAGCTGCACGCAGCGCTGCTCGCAAACGATAGCGTGCAGGGCGTCGCCGATGGAATGCTCGCGCGCCACTTTCGAAAACCTCTCGGCGAAGTCCAAGAGGGGCTCCATCGCCTCGCGCGGGCCGAGCGCGCGGTGCGCGTGGGCAACGACTACGGCAGCTCGACGCCCAGTCCTTCGGGCTTGTGGCGCGCCCGCTAGCCGGCAGCGCCTGCGATTCGCGACCTTGTTCTTCCTCACTTGCGAAGGGACGGGTTACTTGAAGGTGAACATAGTCACCGGGGAGGCGACTCCGCCGGTCGCGCGGTAAAAGTCGAGCGCGTGCAGATCCTCGTCGTCCGCGGCGACGAAAACATCTCCGATCCCCAGCGTGGCGGCTTCCGATCGAAGCGTGGTGAGCAGAAGCCGGCCAACACCGGTGCGCTGGTGATCGGCCCGAACGGCGATGTCGAAGATGAAAATCTCGGAGGATTCGGTCCTCGTCATCGGCAATGTGTGGGCGGTCAGCCCACCGACGATTTCATCATCGACGAACGCAGCGATCACCCAGAAGCTCTGGCGAGCGAGCAACCCATCCACATAGGCGTCGCTGAGCTCGGAGATGCCTTCTTCGAAAACCTGGGCCATCAACAGGAACAGCGCCCGCGCCTGATCACGTGCCCCACTGGTGAGTCTGATGGTTTTCATCATGGTCTAGGCGCTCATCACGATCTGCTTCCACGCGAGCAGGGCGCCGTCGTCCATCCGCTTGGTCTCCAGCATGAAGGTCGCCAGGCTCGCGTTCCCCACCACGTTGTCCGCGGCGTTGGGCGTGTCGGGAAGCCCGAAGCCTTTGTACTCGGGGTGGGTGGTGAAGATCTCGTCGATGAGCGTCTGCTCAAAAACGAGCTGCGACGTGAAGGACTTGCCATTGAGCGTCACGGTGTAGTGGATGTGGATCGCTCGGCCCCGGTACCAGCCGGGAAAGCAGCTATCGAAGTCGAGGCGTCCATTCGCGTCGGTGGTCTGCACGCCGCGGAAGTAGTGCTTCGCGGAGTCGGCCTGATCCTTCAGGCACATGCTGTTGCTCGGCGTATTGCCCGAGTAGCTGCCGGTGAGCTGCGTGTGCCATATCTTGACGGTCGCGCCCACGACGGGGCTGCACGTGGTGTCCACCACCCGCAGGGCAAGCCGCAGCGGCAAGCCGCCGTACCCTTCGCTGACGTCCTTGCGCACTTGATCGGCCACCTCGGTACAGGGCCCCTCGGTCGCCGCGACCAAGACTGCGCAGACCGTGGCGGGCGTCGCGAACGGATCGGAGTAGGTGCCGGTCATCGACCTCGTGCCACCCGACGCCCACGATGTGGCCGCCGCTGCGTCGGAGGTGGGTGCGTCTCCCCCACGCCGGTGGTGCTACCGCACCCGAGCAACCAGGCGCTTCCCACGCCCAGGATGATTCCACCTGTTACCTCGCGTCTTGACAGCGCCAACGACGAAGCTCGCTTCATTCATCTCCCTGCTCTTGTCTGCAGCCTTCTTTTTGCCTCTGCGTCCGCGGAAGTCAAAAAGGACCACGGCCGGAGTCCGGGTGGTCCGAAAACCGGGGTCGTTGCCACTCGACGAACCCATGAGAAGCACGATGCCCTTGGCGTGCTCCTAGGTGCGGCTCTCGCCGCGTCGTGCACGGGAAACCATCGGCGAAAACGCGTCGAACGCAAACCGCGGCGCCCCTGGTTCGCAGTGGTCACCATGACCGGACCTTTGCCGCGCCTGACGTGAGGGCCACGACAACCAGGTTCGCGAGACGCGCTGCACGGGTTGGCCCTTCGGATCCTCGAGCGGCCAGTCCCTACGCTCGAGACCGGGAATATACGGACATGTTTCGCCACAGCCCATCGTAACTAGGAGGCTGGCCGTTGCTGCGACGTCGTCGCTCAGAAACTGGGCGTTGCCTTGCCGAGATCGATGCCCAGCTCATTCTAAAGGTCGATGCCCAACACGCTCCGAAACCAAACCGGACCGTACGCGTCGCCCGGCTCGGGCGTCTTTTGGCTCGTCAGATTCCAGTAGAGCCCACCCGACCACCACAGTCTTCCAAAGTTGAGGTGAGCAACGGGGCCGAGAAAGTGATGCACCTTGGCGTTGGCCCGATCCTGATCCGAATCACCCTGCGCCGAGAGTTGACCGCGCGCCCAATATTCGATTCCGGGGTGGAACGTCGGGGTCACCTGGAACGTGAATCCGGTCGTCGGATTGACGATGAAGACCCACTGGCTGCCGTGCTCCTTGGAATCGAGCGGTCGTTCGAGAGATTGCTCTACCCACAGGTTCGCCATCCACTTCGCGAGCCCAAACGTCCGCTGCAGGTTCACTTTCTCTTCGAATGACAGCTCGTCGTGCATGGTCTCGAGCTCGAAGTAGAGACCAATGTCGACAGGTAGCTCGCCTGGCTCGGCGAACCTCGTGCGAACGCGCCACTTTAGCCCATCGAACGCGAACCCGTTCGAGCCGCCGTCCTCGGGACTGGCCTCGAACACCTGGTAAAATCCAAGCTCCCACCGGTCGTTGATCCCATACTCGAGCTCGTTCTGGAGCACGTAGCTCGGCTCCCACAGCTGACCTTTCGACGGGTCCGCTGGGTCAGCATTGACCCGCAGAGGATTGACGTCCGTGTAAAGCTCGAGCTCGACGGAGCCCTCGGGCAGGGTCTCGTTCGGGTAGGTAAAGGGAAGGGGACGTGGATTGGCACCGGCCACGCCTGCCCGTGCCACATAAGCGGTGATCAACGCAAGGATGGCGGCCCTGATTCGCATGACTACACTCGTACACGACTTTGATAATCATTTTCAATTAAATTGTGCTTGGGCCGGCCGCAGCGCGGGTCAATAGGCGCGAAGCAAAGGTCGGGACCAGCCCCAAGGTGGCAAGGGTGGCCGTCAGGAGTCCACCGATGACGGCGATGGCCAGAGGTCGCTGCAGCTCGGCCCCTGCCCCGATTCCGAGGGCGAGCGGAAAGAGCCCGGCCAGCGTGGCGACCGTTGTCATGAGGACCGGGCGCAGTCGCCTTTCGCACGCCAAGGCGACGGCCTCGATGGCGTCGAGCCCGTGGTCGAATTGCTTCTCGGCTTCCTCGAGCAGCAAGACTCCATTTTTGACCACGAGACCGACCAAGAGGACGGTGCCCATCAGCGACGAGGCGTTGAGAGGGGTCCTCGTGACGAGCAGGGCGAGAAGCGCTCCGACGACCGCGATGGGAATCGATCCAAGCACGAGCAGCGCGAGACGCAGGCGCCGAAACTGCCCCGCCAGAACCGTGAGCACGAGCAAGACCGCGACTGCGGCAACGACGCTCAACTCGCGAACCGTCGCACGTTCTTCTTCGATCTGTCCACCCAGCACCGCCCGGTAGCCGGGGGGAAGGCAGAGGCGCGAGAGCGACGCCTCGAGGTCGTTCGAGATGGCTCCGAGGTCCCGATCTTCGACGTGATCGGCCGTCACGTCGACCATGGGCCCAAGGCCCTCGTGCATCAGCTCGGCCGGCGAGGTTCCCATCGTCGGCTGGGTCACCGCTCCGAAGGTCGTGTTCTGTCCGCGCACGCTGAACGGCAGCTCGAGCACACTCGCCTGGTCGAATCGCACTGGGTTTGCGTAGCGCAAGCGCACATTGATCAGCCGATCGTAGCGGCGGATGTTGCCGACGACCATTCCCAGCAGGGCCGTCTGGAGCTGCGAGCTCACGTCGTCGGGCGTAAAACCGAGTCGCGCAATGGCGTCTCTCCGACTCGCGAAACGCAGCTCGGGGACGTCGCGTTCATGGCCGTTGTAGACATCGACAACCCCCGCAATCTTTTGCACTTCGCGGGCCACGGTGGTCCCTAGATCGAACAGCTTCGAATAGTCCGGCCCGAAGAGCTTCACCTCGACGGGTCGCGGGCTGCCCGCGAGATCGTTCAGAACGTCCTGCAGGACCTGAACGAACTCGACACGCACCTCGGGGAGCTCGTGCTCGATCCGATCGCGTAGGTCGGCGATCACCTGGTCCGCCGAGCGACTGCGCTGGGCACGCGGTTTCAACCTGACCATGACGTCACCGCGGTTGAGCTGGGTGGCCGCCGCGGGGCCGAGCTCGGCGCCGGTGCGCCGCGAAAACGTGACGACCTCGGGCGTCTTTCTCAGCTCTTCCTGCAAGCGTCGAGCAAATTGTTCGGTCGTGGCGAGCGATGTCCCCGCGGGAAGGAAATAGTCGAGAACGAAGGCGCCCTCGTCCATGGTGGGCAGGAAGCCTCGTCCAACCCGTGGTGCGATGACGAAGCCCGCCCCGACAATCGCCGCAAACAGTCCCCAGGCAACGAGCGGTCGGCGAATGAGCCCGCGGATAAATCGGTTGTACCGGCCGACCCATCGCGAGGCGCCGCCCGAACGGGGCGTGCCAGCGCCAACGCCCGCCAGGGGGACAAGCCCCAGCGCAACGACCAGGGAAATCGAGACGGCGGCGGTCAGGGTAAAGGCCAGGGCCCGAAAAAAGTCGCCCACGATCCCGTGCAGGAAAGCGAGTGGAATGAAGACGACAATCGTCGTCAGTGTCGTTCCGATCACCGCGGGCGCCAACTCGTGCGTTCCCGCGCGAGCCGCCTCGATCGGCTCGGCCCCTTCGTCGCGATGACGGGAGATGGCCTCGACGACTACAATGGCGTCGTCTACGACGAGCCCGATGGCAACCGCCATTCCACCGAGCGACATCAGGTTGAGCGTCTGTTGCGCAAGGCGCATGGCCAGGAAGGTGATCGCCAGGGTCACGGGAACGGTGAGAGCCGCGAGCACGCCGACCTTGGGACTACGCAAGAAGACCGCGATCACCGCCGCACAGAGACCGATTCCAATCAGAATCGCATCACGCACGTTGTCCATCGACTCGCTGACGAGGCTCGCCTGATCGTAGACGGGATCGATCGTGGTCCCGCTGGGCATAGCGGGTGCGAGAGCGCGCACCGCGGCGAGCGCCTGCTCGACGACCTTCGGGGTGCTGGCTCCAGGAAGCCGGGCGACGCTGATGCCCACGGCATCGCCGCGCGGGCCGGCAACACGGATCACGTGATCCTCGGCGCCCTCCACGACCTCGGCGATCGATCCCAGTGCTACCACCGAGCCATCGGCCGTGGCTGTCACCGGCATCGCACGGATGTCGTCCACGGTTCTGGGTTGCGCATCTCCGAGAACAGTGACGAGCTGGCGATCCTTTTCGAGCCGGCCGACGGCATTGAGCCCCATTGCGCTGCGTAGCTTGTCGGCCACATCGCCCGGGTTGAGATGCAGGGACGCCAGCGCATTCTGATCGACGATGACCTCGACCTCGCGAACATCACCTCCGAGGACTTCGACACGCCCCACTCCGGGCACGTTCGCGAGGGCTGGGCGCAGCGTGAATTCGGCGATTTCGCGCAGCTCGCGGGGATCGATGGGCCCCGCCACATTGAAGGTCACCACCGGAAACGATCCTGTCGTCACCTTCTCGACGATGAGCTCCGCGTTGGGAGGCAAGAGAGAACGCGCCTCTGCCACGCGCGACTCGACCAGCTGAAGAGCTCGCCACATGTCGGTGGCCGGTGCGAACTGCAGGGATATTTCGGTGGCTCCACGGATGGTCTTCGATCGGATGCGCTGAATGCCGAGCACCGAGGTCAGCCTCTGCTCGATGGGACGGGTCACCGTGGTCAGAAAGACATCAGGGGGCGCGCCGCCACTTCGCGCCACCACGACGATGCGCGGAAACTCCACCTCGGGGTAAATGCCGCTCGGCATCTGTGCGGCCGCGCCAATTCCGAGCACGACGAGCACCGCGGTCAACATCCAGACGACGGCAGCGTGTCGTCTCAGAAAATCGAGGAGTCTCAATCGCCCTCCGCGATCGGAATGCCCGTATCGAGTCCCAGGACGTGATCGACAGCCACGCGATCGCTGGTCGTGAGGCCGTCGGCGACTTCGATGTGCCTGGCGTCGCGGTATCCGACGCGGATACGCCGCAGCTCGGCCTTGCCGTCCTTACAGACGACGACCTCGGCGCCATCCGAAACAGCGCCGCGCAAGGCCTCGGAAGGAATCGTCAGCACGGCGTCACGATGTCGAGTCGCGATCGCCGCGTGGCCATAGGCTCCCATCACGAGCGTCGCTGGCGCAAAGGACAGTGTCATGCGAATGGTTCCCAGCCCGGTGGCAGGGTCGAGCGAGCTCGACCGAATGCGAACCTGTGCGATCAGGTCCTGGGCGGTGTCGTCCAGG
>JBBSDY010000216.1:0-6652 GCA_038240245.1 Polyangiales bacterium | reverse complement strand
GCGCGAAGCCGGTTTCACCGGCGTTCAACTGCACGGGGCACACGGTTACCTCATCAGCCAATTTCTCTCGCCGCGCACCAACATCCGATCCGACGCCTGGGGAGGAAGCCCCGAGCGCAGATGCCGTTTTCTCGTCGAGGTCCTGCGCAGCGTTCGCGCGCGCGTGGGGCGCGATTTTCCGGTGGGCCTCAAGCTCAACTCCAGGGACTTTGCACGCGGCGGATTGTCCGAAGACGATTCCATCGACGTGGCCCTGACCGCGCAGCGAGAAGGAATCGATCTGCTCGAAATCTCCGGGGGAACGTACGAGAACGACATCGTGCTGGCACGGCGGCAAGGTGTGCCGGCCGGCGAGGCCTACTTTGGCGGTTTCGCCGACAAGCTCCGCCCGCGCTGCTCGGTACCGTTGATGCTGACGGGTGGCTTTCGTTCGGGCCAGGCGATGGAAGGTGCGGTCGATTCGAACCGCGCCGACGTGGTGGGCCTCGCGCGGGCCATCATTCTCGTGCCCGATCTTCCCGCCCGGCTTTTCGGCGGACAATCGATCCCACCCTTTCGGGGCCCGGCGAGATTCGGCATCCGGCTCACCGATTCGGCGATGGAGCTCTCGTGGTACGAAGAGCAGATTCATCGCATGGCCGCGGGCAACGCGCCCGATCCTGCGCTGGGGCGAGCCTCGGCCTTCTTGCGGGCTCTTCGTCGCTATGCGTGACGACGTCAGTGCCAGCGAAGACGTTCCCAGATGCGCTGGATGCTAAAACCGTAGAAGCCTGCCTCGGCCTGCAGCTGGCGAAGGAGACCCGAGGCTCCACCCGCTGCGTAGGTCATGACCGAACCGGCAAACTGCGAGGGGCTCATGCGGACGAGGCCGCGAAAGGCGGGCGCATCCTTGCGGTAGTCACCGACAAAGAGCTCGATGGGCATGATCGTGCCATCGTTCCACACGCTGATCGGTGAGCCGTCCCGCCAAACCTTCATGCCCGTCATGAAGAATCGACGATCGTCGCGATCGGTCACCAGCAGGTTGTACAGATTGTAAAAGACGTCCTGGCGCTCGGGATCGTCGGTCAAAAGAAAGCACTTGCCCCGCGATACGCTCATGGGATGCGGGCTGAGCCGCTCGCATACCACCGTACCCGTCACCGCAGCCGGGTGATTCGACTGCCGCCGAAACGCATCGACGTCGTCCATCGTGATGGTCAGCCGCACCTCGATGGGATGCGACATGCTGTCGAAGCGACCCTGCTCGTTGGGAGACAGCGGATCGTGCGCGAAGTCGTCGGTGATCCAGCCGCTGAATGCCTCGGAAAGGACGAAGGGCTTTGGCTCGCGCTCCCTTGCCGGCTGGGCTCGCGTCGGCTTTTGGAGCGACTCGCTGACATCGGTGGCCATGAGGGCGCACGCTCGCTCGGCGAGGGTGCTGATCGTGGCGATCGGATTGTTGCCGATGGATCGCGGAATGATCGAGCCGTCGCAGACGTAGAGGCCTTCGTGCACGGCCCGCGGATCGTCGGATCGTGCGTCGTAGACCCGGCACGCGTGGTCGACGACGCCGTGAAAACGATCGACGCCCATCGGGCAACCGCCCAGTGGGTGCACCGTGGTGAAATCTCCGCCCAGAAGCAACGGGTTGCCTAGGCGCTTGTAGCTTGCCCCCAGACTGCCGGCAGCGCGGCGCAAGAGATCCTCCATGCGCGTCAGATCGATGCTCGATGCAAAATCGGGCCAGTCGATCCGCACGCCGTCAGCGCCCAGGCTCAGCCGACCGCGCGAATCGTCGTGCGCCTGGACGAGAAAGAGCTGCGCATTGCGCCGGGCGCCGACCATCTGCTCGGCAGCCGCGGCGGCGATCTCGCGCACCCAGTTGCCGACCTTGCCGAGCGTTGACTCTTTGCTGTCCGCCCTGCGGACGTGCGCGCCAATCTGGAAGGTGCTCACCAGCGCATCGAGCACCGCAGGGATCGTGCCGTCCTCGATGACCAGGCCGCGCGAAGCCCCGCTCTCGCGACGCATGTCGATCGCCCCCACGATGCACGGTCCGGGCTCGACCGACGACGGGTGCGGCGTCCGACGGCCCACGATCGAGGCCTCGGGCGTCGGATCGTAGGCGACGGCCATCATGTTGCCGTTGGCCGAGAACGAGCTGCCCAGCGTATCGGAGAGCCGAAGACCGTGCTCGCGCGAGCGCAGCAAGATCTCCGTGGACCCGAGGCACCCCGCGGCCACCACGACGCAGTCGGCCAGGACGAACGACAGCGGCAAGTCGCGCTCGATGGGACGGCTCTGTCGCCCGTAGTGGACGGCATACCCCCGGCCGCCGAGCTTCTCGATGTGGTCGACTGCAATCTCGGTGAAGATCTGGGCCCCACGGGCGCGCGCCTCGACGAGGTACGTTCGATCGACGGTGTTCTTGGCTTCGTAGCGACACCCAGAGATACAATTGCCACAGCCGTTGCAGGGTTTTTGATCGACACCGGCCGCATTGACCGGATCGGTCCCGAAGTTGGTGAGCAGCGGCGGCAGCACCAGCTCGCCGCCGATTTCCTGGTGGACCTTCTCGAGAACCCGCAGCTTGCGCAGCGGCTCGGCGGCTCGGGGATAAGCAGAAGGACGCAGCATGCGCTCGGCGGCTCCGCGTCCCCGTCGCAAACCATCGCGGTCGGCCCGGATCTCTTCCGGCCACTGCGGATCGTCGAACACATGCTCGTCGGCGGGCATGAAGACGCCCGCGTTGATGAGCGAGGTGCCACCGAGACCGCACCCCAACAACGTGTTGAGCTCGTCGGACACTCGAAGATCGTAAAGGCCGAGCGGCGAGCCGTGGCGGATCTTTCGGCCGCGAACACGGCCTCGAACCTGAAAATCGCGGCGAGCCTCGAGGAGCGTCTCGGGAAAATCAGTGGCAAGAATTTCGCGGCCGCGCTCGAGAACACAAACACTGCGGTGACCACCGGCAAGTCGCGCGGCCGCAATGCCGCCGCCGTAGCCCGATCCGATGATGACGACATCGTAGCGGGGCTCGAGCTCCGTATAAGGTTGGGCGAGGCGAGGACGCTGCATGTTTTGACTCGCCGAGCCTAGACGTGGGCCTCGTCGCGCATCGATGTCACGCGAAGCGGTGAGCGCAACCTGAGAGCCCACCGCAGAAGCGGAGGCAATGACTTGTTGTCGATGCCGAGAAAGTGACGCAGCTCGAGACACAGGTTGGCAAACGCCTCGTAGCCCATGTTGTGCGAAGCTCCTTCGACCCATTTGCCGTCGACAATCGGGATGCCCCCGAGGAGCGTCCTGGCAGTCTCGCGCGTCAACAGAAGATCGTTGGTCGCGCACAGAAGGAACGTTCGGCACTGGATTTTGGCGAGGAGCGGATCGACGAAGTCGCTCTCTTGGACCGTGTGGATGAAGTCGCGGACGGAGTCGGAGCCCACCGACGCGAAAAAACCGCGGCGGATGACGTCGCTCACGACAGGCACGCCGGTGAAGGGGCGGCCCTGCACGATGCGAAGGTAGAGCTTGTCGAAGTTCTCGAGGTCAAGGTTCCGAAAGAGCTCGCGCAGATCCTCGGCGCCGACATTGATTCCGGCCGGGTTGACCAAGAAAAGGCTGTCCACCAGGCCGGCCGTGTCTTCTCCGGCGAGGCGAAGCGCGATCCACCCTCCCAGACTGACGCCGACCAGATCGGCGCGATCGCAGCGGAGCTCGCGCATGAGCTCACGCACCGATTGAGCGTGATCACCAACGCGCATCGCACGGTCGGTCAGGCTCTGACCACTGAACCCGAACAGATCGGGAAGAACGACGCGCCGTCCCGTGGTGAGAGCCACGGGGGCAAGCTGGGTGCCGTCGCGTCCGAGACCATGGATGAGCACCAGGGGCCGCTTGCGGCTACCTGGATGAGAATCGAAGTAGTGCATACGACCCATCGACGTGGGCGCGTAGCGTGGCTCCAGCCCGAAGAATGGCATCGTGCCCGCGAGGGCCTTCCATCCGTTCACGAGCTCCTCCACCAAGGCTCGAGCTCCGACGCCCTGCCCGCCGGCGCCGGAAAGTGCGCGCGGATCCAGAGGACGGTATCGGCGACCGTTCGACGAAAGTCCATGGGACTCCAGCCGAGCTCACGTCGAATTTTGTCGGTGGAGAAGCGTCCCTCGGTCCCCTTCAGCTCGTCGAGAGCGCTCTTGGGCATCATGCGAGGCACGCCCCATACCTTGCTCCTCGCCCAGTCGAGTGCGGGGATGAACGAGGTGAGGGACTCGGGGATCACGACGTGGGGTGTGCGGATGCTGGGATCGGCCTCGGTGATGAGCTCGGCAACGAGCGGCCACGAACGATAGGCACCAGAGACGAGGTAGCGGCCCGACGCGGTCTCGCTCTCGTAGGCAAGAAGATGCGCGTAAGCGCAATCACGCACGTCGACCCACGATGTGGCAAACGGCGGGAGCGCGGCGAGCTTGCCATGTACGACCTGCGCGAAGATCTCGGTGGCCGGCGTGTGGCGGTGGAAGTTGGGACCGATCATCGCCGTCGGGCACAAGCTGATCAGCTTGATGCCCGCCTCTTGCGCGAGCTGCCAGGCCTGGCGCTCGGCGATGATCTTGGCGCGGACGTAGAGGCTGCGCGCGTCGTCGTTCCATTCGTGCTCTTCGTGCTCCTCGCGTCCGCGCGCGTCGCGCCCCACGGCGCCTGCCGTCGACGTCAAGATGACTTTTTTGACTCCCGCGTGCTCCGCGGCCGCGATCACGTTGCGAGCTCCCTGCACGGTGGGCGCGAAGATGTCGCGCTCTTCGTCTTGCGCCCAAACCTTGAATCCCGCCGCGGCGTGAAACACGGCGTCGGCCCCGACGAGGGCGCGGCGCAGCGCCACGGGGTTGAGCACGTCGGCCTCGACGATCTCGACGGGCAGCTCGGACAGAGGCAGCAACCTGTCGCGATCGCGCGTGGCGCGCACCGACGCGCGAACCCGGTACCCCCGCTGCAGAAGCTGACGCACCAGCGTGAGGCCGAGGTGCCCCGCCGCGCCGGTCACCACGACGAGCTTTTCGGATGCTCCCGGCAGCTCGTCGACGTGACGAATGCGCTCGACGCCCGCCAGGTCGACCGAGATCGGGGAGAGCGCCTCGGCCGGCGGGGCGCCCTTTCCGCGGGCCCGCACGACCATGCTCCGAATCAACCGGCCTAAATCGCTGTCCAGATCGAGGGTCAGATCGACGTTCGCCACCTCGTCGCCGTCAGCATCGACGATTTCGCCGGTCAAGGTGGTCATCGAATCGACGAGCTCGAGCGCGCGCAGTGTTTTCGTTCCCGCAAATCGATAGGCCTGACCGTCGAGGCCGACGAAGCTCCACTCGTAAGGAAATCTGCCACTGTGAAAGAGGTCGAAGTGCAGCGTCCCCTCGACCCGAGCCTCGTGGGCCAGCCCCTCGGCGTGCATGGTGCCCTCGATCTCGATGCGCCGGGTTCGCAGAAAATCTGCCAGCTGGGGGATGTGACCACGCAAGATCACCGCGATCGGCAGCTGTACCCCCGGGGTGTCCGACCGGCGGAAGGTCCCGGTCAGGTTTTCGGCAAAGCGAATCGAAAAGTCCATGAGCTAGCGGGTCGTGCTGGGCCCCCCCCAGGTCGTTTGGCAAGAGCCTCGCAGCTTAGCGCTTTGCGCGCTCTTTTCCTACAAGCTGGGTCGGTCTGTAGGGGCCAGGTGCAGGGCCCGGTAGAGGGCGGTCACGTCCTCTTCGATTTGCGGGCGACCCGGCGTGCTGTGACTTGCGGCTTCCAAAACGCGGCGGATCCCGACGGCGATCGAGCTCTCGACGATCTGCATCCCCGATTGCCCCTGAACGACGAACATCGCGCGCATGACGGTGCGAACGACGTTCAAGAAAAAGGCGTCGCCGAGGGGGACGGTCACGACGCGGCGAATCGATTTGCCGAGCTTGCGCAGCCGTAGGGCGTTCTCGGTGCGTGCGGGCGCGTCGGGCGGCAAGGCCGTGGGAAGAATGATGAGCATGGCCACGATGCCATCGGTATTTCGGGCCGCAGCCTCGTCGGCGATGTCGAAGAACCACCGTGTTCGGTGGACTCTTGCCGGGCTCTGCCAGAGCGACAGGAGCAGGTCGCCGCGGACGATTGCGGCCACCCCGTCGTTCGTTTCGACCATGCTCAATCTATATCAAGGTGCGGCGCCTTCGGTCGAGGCGGCGCGCGTCCGTCCGTCGAGCAAGCATGCCACGTTCATGTCCCCCAGGACGTTGATCATCGTTCGGCAGCGGTCCAAAAACCAGTCCACCGTCAGCAGCAGGGCGATGTATTCGGTGGGGAGTCTCACCGCGGTAAAGACGAGCGTCATCGTCACGAGGCCCGCCTCCGGAATGCCTGCCGCGCCCACCGACGCGATGATCGAAGTGAGAACGATCATCACCTGCTCGGCCAGAGAGAGCTCGATACCCAGGAGCTGGGCCACGAACAAGGCCGCCATGGCCTCGTAGAGCGCCGTACCGTCGTTGTTGAAATTGGAGCCGACCAGGGCCCCGAGGCTGGCCGACTGCTCACGCAGACCGACGCGCGAGCGTAGCCGATCGTAGGTGATCGGCATCGTGACGGTGGAGCTCGCCGTGGAAAACGCCATGACCAGCGCATCACTCGTGGCTCGAAGCAG
>JBBSDY010000215.1:0-6696 GCA_038240245.1 Polyangiales bacterium | reverse complement strand
TGCGCGCGGCGCCCGGGCGGCCAACATCGATCTGGCCGCTCTGCGGTGGACCGGCAAAGCACCGACGTTTCCGTTGTTTCGTGCCGTGGCCTCGGGCGATTTTCGCGGCGAGGTCGAGGCTCGCATTGCCACGAAGTCCGAGCCGGTGCGCTACCGCAACCACCTGGCCTTCTACCGGCTGGCCGATGCCCTGGGTAGCAAGCTCGTGCCGCGCACCGCGGTGTTTGCGGTGCGCCTCTCCGACCTGCTCGTCGCGCTGCGCGGCGATCCCGAGGGACTCTCGCTGCTGCGCGAAGACATGGCGGTGATGAACGATGGGACCGTCGCGGTCATGATCAGCGAGCCCACTGCCGCAGCTCACGAGATCGATTTCAGCGCGGGTCCGGAAGTGAAAGCGTGGCGAGGTTGGACGGAGGGCCGCAGCGTACCCGTCGAGCGGCACGCGCTCGTGGTCGGCTACATCGAGGCTCTCGTTCTCGACTACCTCGCCACCGCGACGCGGCGAAGCGTCGCGACCCTCGACAATGATCTGGGCGCGCTGCACCTGACCGAGAACGGCGGCGCCTTCAACGAGCGGCCCGATCCCCAGGGCCTCGACGCGATTTTGGCCGAGCTGAAGCGCGTGACTCGTTTCCCGCGCGGGTTCGTGAAGGGCCTGCGGGCATTCGACAGGACGAGGGCCGAGCAAGCCCTGCACTCGGGTCCGTTCGTCTCCTGGCTCGTCGCCAGTCGCCCCATTTCCGGGATGTTGGACCGCCGCGACTCCGTTCTCAGCCTCGTCGGCGCCCGCATCGCCGAGCTCGGGGAGACAGAGGCCCTGGGCTTTCCGTGAGCTGTGATAAGAGAAGAGATCGCCGTGAGCCCGCCGCCGCAAAAGCAGCTTCCCGAGCTTCTGGCGCTTCTCGCCCACGATCTCAGAAATCCGCTTTCGGCGCTTCTGACGAACATCAACTTCGTGCGCTCGACGCTGAAGGATGCGGCGTCGGAGGTCGATGAGGCGCTCTCCGACTCTGCGCTTTCCTGCTCGATCTTGGGATTTTTCATCGGCAATCTCGACGTGCTCGGTCGCTCGCTGGCCGACTCACCGCCTCCCCGACGCCCCACCGGAGCACGCCAGGCGGCGAGCGAAGCTGCTCTTCGCCTCGGGCCGCAAGCGTCGCTCATGGGCGTCGAACTCGAGATCCTCTCCGGTCCGCACGCGCCCCGGGTTCTGGTCGATCCCAACTTCTTCGGCAGGGCGCTCGACAACCTGATCGGAAACTCGCTTCAGTATTCTCCCCACAAGGGCAAGGTGAAGATCGAGTGCTCCGCGCGAAAGGATCGCGGCGTGCTGACCATCAGCGATGACGGTCCCACCGTTCCCGTCGAGCTGCGCGATCTCGTGCTGCAGGCCGAGGGACAGAACACCGCCAAGCAACGCTACGAGGCTCGCTACGGACGCGGCCTCGGTCTTTATTGTGCAGCCGAAGCTGCGCGCATCTGCGGTGCGCAAGTGACCATTGGCGAGCGCAGCGGTCACGCCACGCTCGAGATCTCGGCGCAGCTCGTTCCCTAGACTCGGGGGCTCGAGGCACTGCGCCCTTTGATTCACTGCTGGACGATGATGACGCGCCGCCCATCGCGGAGTGACACCGTGCCGCCTTCGCCGGCGCACTTCCAGCAAGACGACCACAAAAGACGCTCGCGAACGTCGCTGTGGTAAGCGAGCGCGAAGGGCCCCGTATCGTTCGCGAAAAGCAGGCTCGACGCGAGCTTGTAGCGATTGTCCGGCAAGCGATAAAGAGCAACGATGAACGAGTCCTTGGCGCCACGACCGAGAACCACGATGACCTCTTCGCCTGGTGCCGGGTTCCACAGCAGTGGGCTCGTGGTCAGCGTGAACCCCTCGAGATCGGCGGGGCCTTGCGCCGTCTTGCCGCGACGAAGCACGGTGGCCGTGTCGTCCGGCTCGCTGAAGTAGCGAATCTGCGATCCCACCGATGCCAGCTGGGGAATGTTGGCGAAGATCTCCGCCACCTGTTTGGGCTCGAGCGCGATCTTGCGCGCGGTGGCGCCGAGCTTGGGCGCCGGGATCGCCGCCGCGTTGAGCGCGCCAGCACAGCACCGAAATCCCAGGTCTTTCGTGTGGGCAGTGCCCGAAAGGGCCGCGCGGTGAGCGCAGCGATGATCGTCCGCGTCGGCGGTGGACGCCGCTCCGCGAACGGCGGGCAGGGGACGATCGTCTTTTTCGAGCGGCAGCACTTCACTCGCCGTCCACTCGCGCATCGATCCCAAACCGAGGACACCCGCGTCGGAGCTGCACGTGGCAGGTTCGCGGCTGCACGCCTGATCCCATGCGTCGCCCGATGCGTACGCGTCTCCGTGAGCGCCCTTGCAGGCGTACTCCCATTCGAGCTCGGTGCAGAGTCTCGCCCCGCGCCCAGCACAGAGACGGGCGGCCTCTTTCTGGGGCAGGTCGGTGCGCGGCGGCTGGGCGGGATCGTTGGGGTAGGGGAGTCGGGCGATCTGGTAGGTGGAGAGCGTGACCGCGAGCCCCGTTGGCTCCCAGCGAGGCTCGCGACCGTCGTCTCCTGGCAAGCTGCCCGCCTGAAAGGCACCCCCCGGGATGGTCATCATTTCGCCCGGCTTGCTCGCCACCGCCTTGCGGGCGCGCGCGCGTGCGCCGGAATCGGGCTCGGCGAGCAGTGGCGACAGTGAAACCGCGCTCGTCGCCTCCGCGGCATCGATGAGCCGCACGGTGGCAGTCGCCGAGGGATTGGGAGTTGGCGCTGGTACATCGTGGCGGCAAGCGAAGGGCGCCAGCGAGACCAGCCACAACGACTTGAGCCTTCGCACAAAACCTCCCTAGCACGGCTCTACCGTTTCTTGGGGACCGGCTTGCACCCGCCTCCGGGTTGGAGGATGTTGCGTTGGATGCAATCGCAGTCGAGCGCCTCGGATCCAATGGCGCGACAGATGGCCAAGCTTCTGGCGAGCAGCGATTTCGACGAGCTGCGCGAGGTGATCGATCGCTGGCTCGCCGAGGCGCCCACCGAGCGCATCCGGCAGCAATACCATCGGTTCGGTGCCAAGCTCCTCGAGCTGAAACAGGCGCTCGCCGCGGCTCCGCTGCAACCTTCCGAAGAAGAGCTCGAGCTGGCCCTTTCGATGATGCTCAAGCTGGCTGCAGGGGCCGATCCTTCGCAGGTGAAGTGATCGTTCGTCCTTGGATGGCGTTGCGTGGCGGTCCGGCGCGACGCAGGCTACGTTGAAGTCGTGTCCGTCGATCGGGGTGGAATCAAGATTGGAGGTCGGGTTCTTTACCTGACCACCGACGCCGCACAGCTCAAGAGCCAGCTCGAGGGCGAGAACCTGTCGTTCGACCCCGCAAGGCCGCTCATCGACAACATCTCGACGGACGAGCTGACGCCGGGGTGGGTTTGCTACTATTACGACGAAACCCTGGCTCGCTATTGTCTCGTCGGCCTGCGCGGCGGCATCGTCCAAAGAGACGCCGTGCGCAACGGCGGCTTCGAGGTCGTCGTCAGCGGAGCGTCCAAGGGGTGCGGGTCGTCGCGCGAAACCGCGCCTTACTCGGAGCTGGCCAGTGGCATTCGCATCGTCATCGCCAAGAGCATCGAGAAGATCTACGGCCAGAACGCCCAGAACATCGGTCTTCTACTTTCCACCGACTTCTCGCTCCTCGCACGCATCGAAAAGGGCGAGGCCATTCCCATGGCCGAGTTCACGCGCGGCCTCGATCCCATCAGTGTGGCGATCGTCGAGCACGGCGGCCTCTTCGCCTACAACCGCGAGCGCATGAACGGCCTGGTCTCGGTGCCGACGATCGCGACGCCGCCGCGGCCCATGACCATCGTCGAAAAAATCATCGCCCGCCACGCGGTGGTCGATGCCAGCGCCAACGCCGTGGGCGTCGAGGCGGTGGCCCCCGGCGACGCGATTTTCGTGCGCGCCGATGTGCGCTTCTCGCACGAGTACGTGACGCCCATGGCTGAGGCCCTTTTTCGCGTTGGTTTCGGGCCGCAGGCCAAAATCGCCGAGCCGACCAGCGTCTACGCATTTCGCGATCACCTGACGTTTCTCGATCTGGTGATGCCCAAGGCGCACGTCGAGATGGGCCTGCGCGAGCAAGCCCGGTCGCTCGCCACCGTGCAACAGCGCTTTGCCGACGAGCAAGGCATTCGCCTCTACGGAGAGGCCACCCGCGACGGCCATTCTGCCGGCTCCGAGGCCATCTGCCACAACATGATCATCGAGGAGATTGCGCTCCCCGGGCAGGTCGTGATCGGCTCTGACTCGCACACCTGCATGGCCGGGGCCCTCGGGTGTTTCGCCTTCGGAGTCGGATCGACCGATCTCGCCAACGCGTGGTTCACGCGCGACGTGCGGCTGAAGGTCCCCGAGTCGGTCCGGTTCGTTCTCTCCGGGCGTCTCCGACCGGGGGTCTGCGCCAAGGACGTCATGCTTCATCTTTTGGCCCAGCCTTTCTGGCGCAGTGGAAAGGGGATCGGCAAGGTTCTCGAGTTTACGGGCGAGGGCACCACGGCGTTGCCGCTCGACGAGCGAGCGACCCTCACCAACATGGCCGTCGAAGCGGGCGGCTTCACCGGGATCATCGCGGCCGACGACGAGGTATTTCGCTATCTCCGTGCGCAGCGTGGGCTCGACGACGCAGCGATGAGAGATCTCGTCGTGGCGAGCGATCCCCAGGCCCAATATGCCGACTCGTTCGACATCGACCTTTCGGGGATCGAGCCCATGGTCGCGCTGCCCGGCGATCCGCGCAACGGCATCCCCTTGCGCGAGCTCGGCCTGCACGCGCCGGGCGGCGTGCGCATCGACATTGCCTATGGCGGCTCGTGCACCGGCGGCAAGAAGTCGGACATGGACATGTACGCTTCGGTCCTTGGAGCGGCCGTCCGGCGCGGGCAACGCGTCGCCCCCGGGGTCAAGCTCTACCTGCAGTTCGGCTCGCAGGACATTCGTCGCTACGCAGAGGCCAGGGGCTACCTCGCCACTTTTGCCGCCGCGGGCGCCGAGCTCATCGAGCCGTCGTGCGGGGCGTGCATCCGGGCGGGTCCCGGGGTCTCGTTCGGGCCCGACGAGGTCACCGTCTCGGCCATCAATCGCAATTTTCCGGGGCGTAGCGGCCCTGGCAAGGTCTACCTGGCAAGTCCCTTGGTGGTGGCAGCCTCGGCGATCGCCGGCCGAATCGTGCATCCCGGGAGCCTCGAGCCGGGCTAGAGGCGCCTGGCGAGCCTTCTCGGGGCCAGCTCTTGCGACTTTCGGGCTCAAATGGCAAAAACCCTCGCCTCTCTTTACGCGTATAGATTCTCGCTGCCCATGATCCCCGCCACGCAGATCGGTCCCGACACCTTCGTCACCCTCGCGTACACCCTGTGCGACGAAGATGGAGACGTGCTCGATAGCTCCGCCGAAGACGCGCCGCTTTCGTACCTGCATGGCTACGGGCAAATCGTTCCCGGTCTCGAACGGGCGATCGAGGGAATGGTTCGCGGGGACGAACGATCGGTCATCGTGCCCGCCGAGGACGGGTACGGTGAATACGATGCCGAAGCGATTCTCGAGATCGACCGCACCGACTTTCCGGCTACCGCCGAAGTCTCGGTGGGCGACCAGTTTCTCGCCGACTCCGAAGACGGCGAGACAGTGCCGATGACGATTCTCGAGATCAAGGACGACGTGTGCATCGTCGACACCAACCACCCGCTCGCCGGCGAGACCTTGCACTACCAGGTCACCGTGCTCGACGTGCGACCGGCCACCGAGCGCGAGCTCGCCGAAGCCGAGCAGGCGCTCATGCCCGGCATCGACCTCATCCCCCTCGGCCGAAAGTCCAACGCGAGCGGCCAAGCTTCTTGATGTGCATCATGGAAGGAAAGAACCAATGACGAGCCAGAAGACACCGTGGGACCTCGATGTTCGCGTTCGCGAGCGAAACCTTCGCAAGGGCGTCCTCGACGAGAAAGACGTCGAGAAACACCTGAAAGAGCTGGTCGACGTGGCGGCCAATGCCGAGAACGTCAGCATCGCGCAGCCGGCCGTGGGCGGCGGGCCCGCAGCCAGCGGCTCAGGAGCTCCCCCCGCGGCTCCCGCCACCGGCAACGGCTGAGCAACCCAACGGAGGGGCACGATGAGCGACTCCAAAAAGACTTCGCAGCCGAAGGGGGCCGACGACGGCGATCGTTTGCCCGCCATCGACTTCTCCACGTTCGTGCTCTCTCTCAGCCATTCGGCGCTCGTGCACCTGGGTGACGCTCCGGCCCCCGCCGGGCACCTGTCCGAGCAGGATCTCCTGCTGGCCAAGCAGACCATCGATCTGTTGGGGATTCTCCAGGAGAAAACGCGCAACAATCTCAGCGGCGAAGAAGAACGTCTGCTCGATCAGGCTCTTTACGATCTTCGAGTTCGCTTCGTGGAGATCTCCAAGCGCTCGTGAGTCGGAGTCATGGCATCGCACGGCGCTAACAGGGTGCTGCTGGTGCTCGGGCTCCTGCTCGCGCTGGGCGGCTGCAAAAAACAATCGAGCGAGCTTTCCGAGGGCGAGGCGAATGGCCTCCCCAAGGGCGCGGTGCTCGTCGCGCCCACGGCTTCTGCGCCGATGGGAGCGGTGCCGCACCCGCCCGAGGGTCCGGACGTGCCCGGAGTCGGTGTGGTGCAGGGGCCTGCCGTGTC
>JBBSDY010000214.1:0-6704 GCA_038240245.1 Polyangiales bacterium | reverse complement strand
GAAGGACTCCTATGGCTCGTTACATCGGCCCCGTTTGCAAGTTGTGCCGCCGCGAAGGGATGAAGCTCTATCTCAAGGGTGAGCGCTGCTACTCCGAGAAGTGCTCCTTTACCCGCCGTCCCTACCCGCCCGGCCAGCACGGCCAGGGTCGCATCAAGATGAGCGAGTACGGCCTTCGGCTTCGCGAGAAGCAGAAGGTGCGCCGCATCTATGGCGTGCTCGAGCGGCAGTTCCGCCGCTACTTCGGCGAGGCCAACCGCTCCAAGGGCCGCACCGGCGAAGAGATGATCAGCCTGCTCGAGCGTCGCCTCGACAGCGTCGTGCTGCGCATGGGTTTCTCGGTCACCCGCGCCGCGGGTCGTCTGCTGATTCGCCACAACCATGTGCTCGTCAACGGCAAGCGCCTCAACATCCCGAGCTACCTCGTCGAAAACGGCGACAAGGTCGAGATCCGCGAGGTCAGCCGCAAGATCCCCGATCTTCTCTCGGCGATGGCCAGCGCCGACAAGCGCCCCATCGTCAGCTGGATCGAAGCTGACCGCGCCAACTTCGCCGGCACCATGAAGAGCCTCCCCGTGCGCGAGGAGCTCAACGAGCCGGCCATTCGCGAGCAGTACGTCGTCGAATATTACTCGAGGTAAGCCATCACGTAGTCATTCACTCGTCAGCACGCGGGCAGGCCGCGGACACCCAGGCAGGAGTTGGTTCCTCCCGGGAGCCCGACGGTCGCGCGAACCCACCAACAAGGAAAAGAAGCCATGTCTCTAGCCATGACCAGCCGCAATTGGCGCGATCTCATTCGTCCCAAGGGGATCACCATCGAGGCCGAAAGCGCCACCGACTTCTACGGCAAGTTCACCTGCGAGCCGCTCGAACGAGGCTTCGGCATCACCGTCGGCAACTCGCTGCGCCGCGTGCTTCTCTCCTCGTTGCAGGGTGCTGCCATCACCGCCATCCGCGTCGACGGCGCGCTGCACGAGTTCACCACCATCCCCGACGTCGTCGAGGACGTGACCGACATCATCATGAACCTGAAAGAGGTCGTGTTGAAGGCGGCGACGCCCAAGACGTACACCGTGCGCATCGACAAAGAGGGCCCCGGCCCCGTGTACGGCAAGGACATCCAGCTCACCGAAGGCCTGACGGTGCTCAATCCCGATCACCTCATCGCCACGCTCGACAAGAAGGGCCCTCTGGCCATGGAGCTCACGGTCAATGTGGGCCGCGGCTACGTTCCCGCCGAGCGCAACAAGACGCCGACGATGCCCATCGGCACCATCCCCATCGACGGCCTCTTCAGCCCCATCCGTAAGGTCAACTACATCGTGCAGAACGCGCGCGTGGGTCAGGTCACCGACTACGACAAGCTGACGCTCGAGGTGTGGACCAACGGCTCGGTGAAGCCCGCCGACGCCCTCGCCTTCGCAGCCAAGATCCTGAAAGAGCAGCTTTCGATCTGGATCAACTTCGAAGAGACGGAAGACACGTCTTACTCCGCCCCCGGCGGCGAGGACGAGCCGCTCAACGACAACCTCTTCCGCTCGGTCGACGAGCTCGAGCTGTCGGTGCGCTCGGCCAACTGCTTGCAGAACGCCAACATCACGCTCATCGGCGAGCTGGTGCAGCGCACCGAGCAAGACATGCTCAAGACCAAGAACTTCGGCCGCAAGTCGCTGAAGGAGATCAAGGAGATCCTCGGCAGCATGGGGCTCTCGCTCGGAATGAAGATCGACAGCTGGCCCCAGATGCTCGAGCGCTGGAAGGCCCAGCAGAACGCCAACTAGGCCAAAGAGAGAGTCCGATGCGACACTTGAATGCTGGCCGTAAGTTCGGCCGAAACACCAGCCACCGCCGGGCGATGTTCCGCAACCTGGCGGCCAACCTCAGTGCCCACGAGCGCATCGAGACTACTGACCAGAAAGCCAAGGAGCTGCGCCGCGTCGCGGAGCGGCTCCTCAGCAAGGCCATTCGGCTGGGCGACGTGGCCTACACCAAGAGCGACGACCTGAAACCCGACGATCGCGCCAAGCGTCTGCACGCCCAGCGCATCGTCGGCGCCTTCTTGCCGCGCTTCGGAACCCGCATCGTCGACGGCGAAACCAAGAAGATCGATCTCGTCGAAAAGGTCTTCGTCGATCTCGCGAAGCGCTTTCAGGGCCGCCCCGGGGGCTACACGCGCATCATCAAGGTCGGCTGGCGCCGCGGCGACCACGCCGCGATGTCGATCATCGAGTTCGTCGGCGAGCTGAAGACCGAAGGCGCCGGCCCCGGTCCCGACGGTGAGCCGAAAAAGAGCAAAAAGAAGGCGGCCACCAAGACGGCCACCGCGGCAGCGCCCGCGGGCGGCGGAGCCAAGGTCGGGTAGCTTCATTTCGGCGTTGGCGCTTCAGCGCGAAGGACGCGCCGCATACCGCGGACCGCGCCAGAGCAGAGCGACGGCTGCTCCGACGAGCGCAGCGAAGGCGAAAAGCGAAGCGAGCGCATAGCGCCAGAAGCTGCTCCGACGCGTCTCGCTCGTCGCCTGGATGCGATCGAGCGCATCCTTGGCCTCGGTGTTGCTCGGATCGAGGTCGACGGCGCGACGGTACCCAGTTTCGTCCACCACCCCATGGGTCGCAAGATCGAGGGCTTCTAAGTAAGCGAGCTCCGACTGCACCGCGCGCGCGCGCGGGCCGGCGGGGTCGAGACGCACGACCTTGCGCAGCGTGGCCATCGCTCGCGGTCGATCGGAGTTTTTGAGCGAGTGCGCGAGATCGATGTATCCGGGAATCATCTCGCGACGACGCTCGAAGCCGGGCGCGCGGGCGAGCACGCGATCGAAGGCGCTTCCCATCGCCTCGAGTTTGCCGCTCTTGTAGCTGGCCAGCGCTTCGTCCATGAGACCGAACACCTCGGACAGCCGCGACCTGTCATAGGCTGCGAAGAGCTCGCTCGCGACTTTGTCCCAGGTCCAGTCCTCGGGGGCCTTCTTGCCCACCAGGTTTTCGTACGACTCCCGGAGCTGCCAGGTTCCATTCTCGGCGAGCATCGTCACCGCTTCGCGCGCCGCTTCCCGCACCTGGGCGCGATCGCTGTTGGCGAACGACACGATGACGCGGGCCGCGTCGGTGTCCCTGGTTCGGCCATAGGCTCGAAGCACATCGGCGAGGACCTGGTTGTCGGCCGTCTGCACGGCCTCGCCCGGCACGGTCTTGCCCAGCACATCGAGCATCTTGGAGGCCCAGGGCCGCAGGCTCTTCGCCTCGCCACGCCGTAGCTCGATCAGGGGGGCGACCGCGCGCTCGCCAAGAACCTTCACCTGCCTCTCGATGTCGACGCGCAAGAGCTCGCCGAAGCCGGGGTAGATGGCGAGAAGCTCACGGGCGGCGGGCGCGCTCCCGATGTGAGCCAACATCCGAGACATTCCCAGTATCGAAGCCAGATCACGCCAGGCGTCGTCTTGGGGCGCCGGCGCGGCCATCACCCGATTGAGCCAGTCGTAGAACTTCGCGGCATCCTCCGAGGCTGGCTTTTTGGCGCGCTCCTCGTCGGGACCGGCGCCCTTGCGAGCCCGGGCGAGAACCTGGGCCATCGCGTCGCGGTTGGCGGTGCGCTTGAGATCCGCAAGGTGCCTGGCCATACCGGCGAGCATCGTGGGGCTGCCCGTCTCGAGCGCGGCCAGCGCGACCTTGCGGGCCGAGGCATCGACCCCGGTGAGCTGGGCAAGCCAAACATCCACGTCGGCCGTGCCCGCCGCCTCGGTGGCCGACGCTCCTGGCGGGGACTGCGAGGCTCGCAGATCGGCGGACGCCGGCCTCGCCACCCCAACCGCCACCCAGGCCACGAGAACCGGCAGAGCCTTGCCCATCCACCACCAACGCCGGGGGACCGCGGGGAATTCTAGCGTCCTCATCTCTCGCCGCTGTTCCGTGCTAAAAGTCACTCGGTGATGCGGAAGTCCGGGTAATCACCCGTGAAACTGCGCCACCTGACGTCGACGTTGTCGACCCGGGCCGCGCCCGGACCCCGATTGGCCCAACCGATGAGCTCCTTGATCTCTTCTTCTTCGCCCTCGGCCAAGAGCTCGATGGCGCCGTCCACGCGGTTCTTGACCCATCCCGTCAAACCGAGCCGGCGCGCCTCGCGCTGCGCAGAAGCCCTGAAATAGACGCCTTGCACCCGGCCCTTCACAAACAGGTGCACCTGCTTCAGCGACATCACCTTCTTCCTAGCCAAGACGCCGCGAACGGGCAACTTTGGGAACGTCTTGCGGCCCAGGCCCTCTCGGTGACCCTTCGGTCCGAGAGGCAGGTAGATCCCCGGCCCAAGGCGTGATTCGATCAGCGATGGTGACACTCAAGGCCCAATCCCAAGTCGAGCAGCAGCTGGCGCGCATCGCCGAGCTCGAAGCCGCGCTCGCGCGCGAAGAGCGGATCACCGCCGCCCTGCGCGACGTGGGTGTGGCGCTCGGCACGACCCTCGACCTGGACCAGCTCCTCGAGCTCATCCTCGAGAAGATCACCGACTTGCTCGACGCCGATCGCGCCACGCTCTATCTGCTCGACGAAGCGAGGGGCGAGCTGGTTTCGCGCATCGCCGTGGGCGACGCCATCCGCTCGGTCCGCATGAAGGTCGGCGAAGGCATCGCCGGCGTCGTGGCTCGCACCGGCAAGACCATTCGCGTGCGTGACGCCTACCGCGACAAGCGCTTCACCCGAAAATCGGACGAGCTACCCGGCTACCGCACGCAATCAATCCTGGCGGCGCCGATGAAGAACCATCTGGGGCGCATCATCGGTGTCGTGCACGTGCTCAACAAGAAGAGCCGCCGCGAGTTCACGTCGGGCGACGAGGCGCTGCTCAATGCATTCGCAACCGAGGCCGCAGTCTCGATCGACAACAGCCGCCTCTTTCTTTCGGTCATCCAGAAGAACATGCAGCTTCTGGAGACCAAAGAGAAGCTCGAGCAGAGCGTTCGTCATCTCAAGCTGCTGTTCGATCTCGAGAGCGCGATGGGACGAGCCGGCTCGCAGGAGGAGCTCATTCGTGAGGTGCTGCGTGAATCGTCGCAAGCTTGCGATGCGGGCGGAGGCGCGGTCATGCTCGCCAACGCCAAGGACGACGGGCTCGAGGTGTCGCTGTGGAACGGCGACCGGCCGGCCGAGCTCGAGTACCAAACCTGGCGACACCCGAGAGACTCGATCCTTCCGCCGATGGGCACCACCCTGGGAGGCGTCCTCTTTCGGTCGATGCAGAGCTCCGAGCCGCTGCGCATCTCGGCGAGCACGACCGACGACGATGCACCGCCGCTCAGCCGCGACATCTCGTCCGTCATGGCCGTGCCGCTGCAAGACGACGAGGGCGCACCCATGGGCGCCATGGCCCTCTGTAACAAGACCGAGGGACGTCCATTCGCCAGCGAAGACCTCGAGCTCTTACGCATCATCGCCGCCAACTTCTGCACCGCCATCCAGCTCTTTCGCGCGCGCGTGCAGCGCGAGCGCGAAGAACGGCTCTCCACGATCGGAAGCCTGCTCTCCAGCGTCGTGCACGATCTGAAAGGGCCCATGGCGGTGATCAGCGGCTACGTGCAGACGATGGCCACCGCAGACGACGAAGGGAAGCGCCAGGAATACGCCGCGCTGATGCTCAAGCAGTTCGACAGCATCGCGGCGATGCAGAAAGAAGTCCTCGAGTTCGCGCGCGGCGAAAAGCGCGTCCTGGTGCGCCGGGTCTACCTCGGTAAGTTTTTCGAGGAGCTCATGGCCGAGCTTCACGCTCAGCTCGCTGGCGGTAAGGTACAGCTCACCCTGGACCTCGCCGATCGCACGACGGCCAGGTTCGATCAAAACAAGATCACACGCGCCGTGCACAACCTGGTCCGCAATGCCGTCGAAGCGATGGGCCCCCGGGGGGGAAAGATCACCCTGCGCGTCTTTCGCAGGGCACCGGGTGACGGAGCCTCGGGCAAGAAGGCCGACCTCGTCATCGAAGTGGCCGATACCGGACCCGGCGTCCCCAAGGAAATCGAAGGCAAGCTTTTCGAGTCGTTCGTCAGCGCCGGCAAGAAGGGCGGCACGGGCCTCGGCCTGGCGATCGTCGAGAAGATCGCCCACGAGCACGGCGGCAGCGTGAGCGTCGACTCCACCAGCCAGGGCACCACCTTCACCATGATTCTGCCGCAAGACGACGCAAAGAGCTGATGGCCAAGCGTCGCAGCGTCGCCGCCAGGGTTCTCGCATCGTATGTGGCCGTGCTCCTGGCGTTTGCCCTGACGGCGGTGTGGAGCGTCGCCTCCGAGCGGCGCGCCGCTCACGAGGCCGAGCTCTTGCGCAGCGGCTACGTGCCCCTCAAATTCTCGGTGGACAGGGCGCTCGACGCGCAAAATCTGGTGAGCGCCGAGCTCAACCACATCACCGAGGCGCGCAATCCCAGCGATGCCCGAAGCTGGATCGAAACCGAGCGCCGCGTGCGCCCCAAGACCTTCGCCGAGATGAGGGCCGTCGCGCACGGCTTTGCCCCCGCCGACGACGCTCGTGCGCGCTCCTTGAGCTTGGATCTCGTGCAAGGCGCCAACGAGATCGAACGATACCTGCAAGCCGACGGCGAGAGATTTGCCCGCCTGTTCGAAGCCCTGGGGGGGGGCGACTCGGACACCGCCGAGCGCACCCAAAACGAGCTCGTTTCGTACGAGGTGGAGGGCGCACGCCGCATCCGCGAGCTTC
>JBBSDY010000213.1:0-6707 GCA_038240245.1 Polyangiales bacterium | reverse complement strand
GGTCGACCCAGCCGTCGCCGTCGACGTCGAACGCGCCACCGCCGGCCGCCGACTTGTGCCCTTCGCCGACGTGGTGCCTGACCCAGTGGTCGGGGCCGCAGTACTCGAACCAGTTCATCCCGCCGCCGACGTCCTCGCGTTGCCCACACGCGAAATCGAGATCGCCGTCGTTGTCGATGTCGGTGAGCGATGCCATCGAGACGTAGCGCGGATCGTCGCTGAAGATGCCGACCCAGTGCTTGGTGAAAGGAAAGTGCATGTCGGCCGGCGTGGTGACCGTGAACGACTCTTTGCCGGGCAGCGGGCCGGTGCGAATGGGCATCTCCGAGCAGCCGCCCGAGGGGCGCGACGCATCGGTGCCGGCGGCCGCGTCGTTGCCGATGATGGGACCTGCGCCGGACGATCCCGAGTCCGATCCGCCGGTCGTGCCTCCAGCGGTGCCGTTGTCGCCCGAGCTGCCAGTTTGCGTGGCTCCGCCGGATCCCTGGCTCGCCGCGCCACCCGCTCCCTTGGAACCCGAGGTGCCGTTCGTCTCCTGCGTGTTGCCGGTGCTCTCGTTGCCACATCCCACCAGGGCCACCGCGAAACAGGTGCTGAGCGCACCCACGAAAGTGCGAATCATCATGAGATCTCGTACCAAATTTTGGCCTCTGGCGCCATCGACGCCCGGCGGCGTGTAAGCTCGCATCGCGCTCGCCATGCGAAGACAACCGGCAGCTTGTATCTCGGCGGTTCTCGCGTGCTCGGCGGCGTTGCCGGTCCTCGCCAATGGACGTTATCCCGCGGCGAGCCAGATTGCGTTCGACCGTGTGGATCCGAATCACCTCGTCGTCAGCGCGACCATTGGGCTGCTCGAGTCGCGCGACCGGGGCAAGACATTCGGCTGGCGCTGTGAGTCGATCCTCGGATCGCCCGGGAACCAAGACGTGCTGGTCGTCGTCACCGCGAACGGCTCGACCCTCGCCGCCACGCCATCCGGTCTCTTGCGGAGCACGGACGGTTGTACTTTTGCTTCGACCCCCGAGCTGACCGGCGAGATCGTCAGGGACATCGCGCAAAATCGCAACCTTCCGCACCAGGTCGTCGCCGTCGAGCTCGCCTCCGAGAACGGTAATCTCGTTTCTCGGTTGCTACGCTCGGACGACGACGGACAGAGCTGGACGGCGGTCGGCGCCGCGCTGCCGGGCGATCTCTTGCCGTTGACGATCGACGTCGCTCCCTCCGACGGCGCGCGGGTGTATTTGTCGGCGCGCCTCGGCGCAGCCGGCGATTTTGCGTCCGTCCTGCTGCGCTCGACGGATGGTGGATTGACCTTCGAGAGCTCCGACATTCCGGAGACATCGGGCAGCCGCACCGCCTACATTGCCGCGGTCCATCCGCTCGATCCCGATCGGCTGTACGTCCGCGTCTACGACACGAGCGGCACCCGGATCTGGTCGACGAGCGACGCGGGGCGAACGTTTCAAAAAGTCTTCGCCGCCACCGACCAGCTCTACGGATTTGCCATCTCGCCCGACGGCACCCAGATCTCATTTGGAGGCCCGAGCGACGGCATCTGGGTGGGCTCCTCGGATGGCACCGGCCTCGCGCGACGCTCCGACATCGCGCCCACGTGTCTCGGATGGAGCTCTGATGGCCTGTACGCCTGTGCGGATCCCAAGCAGGTGGGGTTCTTGCTCGGTCGCTCGGGCGACACCGCGTCCACGTTCGAGACGTTGCTCACGTTCGATTCGCTGTGCGGTCAGACGGGATGCGCGCCCGAAACGCCGGGCGGCATGTTGTGCCCCGACGACTGGCAACGCGTCGCACCGATCGTCGGAACGACGTGTGGCACCGATGCCGGGATTGCCGACAGTGGCCCCGCCGATCTGGGCGATGCGGGGCAGGGCAACGAGCCCGCACCACTGGCACCCGACGTTTCGGCGCTGCGCGCGTCGGGAGGTGGATGCGAGATCGCAAGGCCGGGTGGCGGCGAAATCATCTGGAGCGCGCTCGCGCTGCTCGGTCTGCGGCTTCGACGTCGCGCCGCACGGACCACCGTTACTTGATGACGCCGATCATGCCCGTTCGATAGGGGGCGAACGTGTCGCCGGTGCTCGTGAACGTGCCCATCTGCAGGTATTTTTCAATGTACCGGGGATGCGTGGCGAGATCGGCCGGCGCGCCTTCGAGCAGGTTGGAGAGGAATATGCCCGTCGGCCCTTTTTGAGCGATGGTCACCCTGGGATCAGTGTGGCCCTTGAGCGGCGGCAGCCCGAGGAAATGCATCATCGTGACCGGAACATCGGGCAGCTCGGCGTAGGGAATCGTGGCTCCCTTTTTGAGGCCCGGACCGTAGAAGGCCAAGAACGGGTTCCACGACGACGCCGTCGACGGCGGGTGCACGCTGCCCGTCGTCTGACCCATTCCGTGATCGGCGCCGAAGACGAGGTACGTGTTGTCCCAGACCCCGACGTCTTTCAGGGCCTGAATCAGCGTGCCGATCAAGAGATCGTTCTGCACCAGGTGCAGCACATAGTTCGAGGCGGGATTCGTCATGCCAGCAGGGCCGCTCCAGTCATCGCGAATGCGCTGAAGATGGATGCGCAAGAGACGCACGTGATCGTTCTTGAGGTGGCCGATGGCGCGCTGGACCACCGTTTCGTCGGTCACTGCCGTCTCGGCATAGTGGAAGTCGGGCGTCGTGTATGTGGCGTAGTTGTTGTCGCCTCCCGAAAAAACCGATTTGATCCCGGCCCTGCGCGCGGCGAGAAAAATGTCGTCCATGCCCGTGGTGGGTGCCTCGAGCAGGTGGGTCCCGGTGTGAATCACGGTGTTTCCCGAAGTGGCGTGGCCCCAGGGCTGCGATCCATCGGGCAGCTCCACAAGGACGGCCGAGGTCGACGAGTGAGCCGTCTCGATGCGAACGCCATTATCGAGGATGAACTTGATGTTCTTGGCCGCGCCATCAGCGATGGCCGTCTGGACGGCCGGGTACATCAGGCCGTCGATGAGAAAGATGACGATGGTCGTCTTCGGATCGACCGCACCGCCGTCGACCGAAACCATCGCCGTGCCACCGGCTCCGTCGGTTCCCGCGCTGCCGCCGTTGGCCGACCCTCCGCTGCCGCCGCCCGCGCTGCTGCCGCTCGCGCCATCGCCGGCGCTTCCGTTCACGCTGCCCGCCGCGCCGACGTCGCCGCCGGTGCCCGCGGTCGCGCTGCCCGCGGCTCCTGAGGTCGGTTGCAGCTTGGCGTCGGAGCTCGTCCCGTCACCCGACGAGCCACACGCGCCGGCGAGCAAAATCGAGCACCCTGCAAGCATCGTGAAGAACGAGCGTTTCATTGCAAAAACCTCCCGGCCAGGCCTCACCCTACCCCAACAGTCGAACCGGGGCCCCCATAAGGGTCAAGAAACGGCAGCAACCCCGCCCAATCCGCGGCTTGCCGCCGCAACCAGTCGAGTTGCAGCGTTCGCAACACGCGGGCTCGTTCGACATTTCGCTGCGGACGCCAGCTTGCTAGCCTGCCCCGCATGAGGCTTTCTCTCGCATCGCTGCCCCTGGCGCTCGCCCTTTGCACGAGTCCTGCGCGCTCACTCGAGCTGCCCATCACCCAGAGCAAGCTCCCCAACGGGCTCACCATCATCGTGCACGAAGATCACCTCTTGCCCGAGGTGGCGACCAACCTCATCTACCGCGTGGGATCGAAGGACGAGCAGACCGGCCGGACGGGGTTCGCCCACCTCTTCGAGCACCTCATGTTCATGGGGACCAAGCGGGTGCCGAGCAAAGCCTTCGACGAATGGATGGAGGCGGCGGGAGGATCCAACAACGCCTGGACCAGCTCGGACTTCACCGACTACCACGAGACCGGCCCGTCCACGCTCCTTCCGCTCTTTCTTTGGCTCGAGGCCGATCGCCTCGAGACGCTGGGACGCGAGATCGACCAACCCAAGCTCGACTTGCAGCGCGAGGTGGTGCGTAACGAGCGACGCCAGACGATCGAGAATCGCCCCTACGGAAAAGTCGAGCTGCGCTTGCCCGAGCTTTTGTATCCCGAGGCGCATCCCTACCATCACCCGGTCATTGGCTCGCACACCGATCTCGAGGCGGCGAGCGTGAAGGACGTGCGAAGCTTCTTCGAGCAGCACTACGTTCCGGCCAACGCTTCGCTGGTCGTCGCCGGCGACGTGCGGGCGAGCGACGTGCGCGCGCTCGCCGAGAAGTACTTCGGATCCATTCCGTCTCCGCCGGCACCGGCGTCCAAGCCCGCGGCGCCGCTGCCCTTGCCCAAGCTCGACAAGACCGTGCGCGAGACGATCGAAGATCACGTGGAGATGACCAAGATCGTCATGGCATTTCCTTCGCCGGCGCATTTTCAACCGGGCGACGCCGAGCTCGATCTGCTGAGCTCGATCCTGTCCTCGGGGAAATCGAGTCGACTCTACAAGGCGTTGGTCTACGACAAGGCACTCGCCCAATCGGTGAGCGCGAGCCAGGATTCGTCGGCGCTCACCAGCGTCTTCACCATCGAGATCGTGGTTCGACCCGGCGTGTCGGTCGACGTCGCCGAGAAGGCCGCGGACGATGTGCTCCGCGAGACAATTGCCAAGCCGCCGAGCAGCGAAGAGCTGCAACGCGCAAAAAACCAGATCTCGTACGAGTTCGCCGACCACCTTCAATCGATCGCCGCCCGTGCCCGACTCATCAACATGTACTGGGGTGAGCTCGGCGATCCCAACTACGTGAGCCAGGACATGGCGCGCTACGAAAAGGCCACCGCCGATGCCGTGCTCGCGCAGGCGCAAAAAACCGTCAACCTGAATGCGCGGGTCGTTCTGCGCGTCGTGCCGGTGGCGGCTGCCGCGGCCCCGGCCGGCGCCAAGCACGCAGTGGAGAAGAAGTGATGACGATGCGATCCTCCAGCCTGCATTTTGCCTCGCTCTGTTTCGGGCTCACCGCGCTCGGCGCGATGGCCGCCTGCGGTGGATCGGCCCCGCCCGCGACGTCGACGCCGCTGTCCCCAGCACCCTCGGTGAGCTTCGTACAGCCGTCGGCATCCGCGGGCGGCGCCGACGCGCTCGGACCGCGGCCCATTGCGAGCCCGCCCCCGGCGTTCGTTCCACCCGCGCCGAAGGTGCTCGAGGGTCCCGGAAAATCGAAGATCTGGCTGCTGGAGCGACACGGCCTTCCGCTGGTCACTCTCACGCTCGTCGTTCCTTACGGTAGCTCGAGCGAGCCTCTCGACAAGGCGGGCCTCGCTTTTGCCACCGCCGACATGCTCGACGAGGGCGCCGGCGATCGCGATGCCCTCGCCTTTTCGCAGGCCGTCAACGATCTCGGTGCCCGGGTCTCGAGCAGCGCCGATCGCGACGAGAGCATCGTCTCGCTGTCCGTTCTCGCTTCGAAGCTCGAGCAAGCGTTGCCCCTCGTGTCCGATGCCATCGTGCGGCCTCGCAACGACAAGAAGGACTGGACGCGGGTGCAGACCCTCTGGAACAACGCGCTGAAAGATCGCGCGCACGAGCCGAACGACGTGGCTCGTGTGGTGACGACGCTCGAATATTACGGCGCGAAGCATCCCTATGGTCATCCCCCCGACGGAACGATCACGTCCGCCAAGAAGGTGCAGCTCGCCGACGTGGCCAGGTGGCACAAGACCATCTGGCGTCCCGATCAGGCCACGTTCGTCGTCACCGGAGACGTGACCGCCGATCAGATCTCGTCGATGCTCGCCAAGGCATTCGCGAGCTGGCAAGCGCCCGCCACGGCGGCTCCGCCCATCGTCGATCCCGGGCCCGCGCAAGGAGGCAAGGGCGTGCGCACTTTCGTGGTGGACCGCGCCGATGCGCCGCAGGTGGTGATGTCCTTTGCTGGCGCCGGGCCGACGGCACGTGATCCTTCGTACGCGCGTCTCAGCATGCTCAACATCGCGCTGGGCGGCTCGTTCACCTCGCGGCTCAATCAGAATCTGCGCGAAGACCACGGCTGGACCTACGGCGTTCGATCCCGGTTCAATGCGCAGCGCGGCATTGGCATGTTCGTGGTACGCGCCGCCATCCGCGGCGATGCGATCTCGCCGGCACTCGCCGAGACACGAAAAGAGATCGACAAGATGGCCAAGGAAGGCGTGTCCGATACCGAGGTCGACAAGCTTCGCGCGCAGCTCAACGGCGACGCGCTGCAATCGTACGGATCGCTGCACAGCGTCGCCGGCAGCCTCGCTTCCAACGCGGGTCTGGCGCTGGCGCCCGATCAGGACGCCAGGGATCTCGAGTCACAGCGAAGCGCCAGCACCAGGGATCTCTCCGCGCTGGCGTCCAAATACCTCGATCTCACGTCGGCGACGGTCGTGCTCGTGGGCCCCAAGGATCTCGCCATCAAGGCCCTCGCCGACAACGGGTTCCCCAAGCCGGAGCTCGTCGACGCCGAGGGGCACCCGGCGCGCTAAACGCCGCGTGATGTGCTAGCTTCGCGCGCCATGTCAGAACAACTGGTTTACGAGGGGATTCTCATGTCTTGGGACGGGGAAGCAATCGTGCTCGAGGCGGCCAACCCGCCACCCGCGGGGTGCTCACCCGAAGCGCTCGCGGCGTGGAGCGCCAAATGCGTGGACATCAACGTCGCGCAGCTCCGGCAGCACCTGCGCGACAAGCGAATCCGGATCGCAATCGACATCCTCGAGTAAGGGCATCGTCGCGACCACCATCGCTCTCCACCAACTTTC
>JBBSDY010000212.1:0-6724 GCA_038240245.1 Polyangiales bacterium | reverse complement strand
CGGCGATGACGAGCTTGGGCGCCTTGACCTGATCGAGTACCTCGCTCTGCAGGGCAGGGTGGATGTTGCCCAAGAGAACGTAAGGCGAATCGAGGTACGACTTTGGCAGCTTGGGGCTGAAATCGGCGAAGACGTTGAGCTGGGTATCGAGGGTGACGCGACTCGTCAGGTTGGGGTCGTAGCGGCCCGCCCAGCGGAAGGTCTTGCCCGAAGCCCGCTCGAGGCCGGCGAGATCGACGTTGCGGCGCGACAGCGCCTCGAGGTCTCCCGAGGGAAAGTCGTCGCCCACCACGGCCACGATGCGAACGGGCGAAAAAACGGAAGCCGCATAGGCGGAGTACGTCGCCGATCCGCCAACGACGTTCTTGGCGTTGATGGTGGGCAGCTCGAGGTCGTCGAATGCCATCGACCCCACGATGAGAAGCGGACTCGCCTTTTGGTTCATGTTGTTCATTCCTTTGGGAGAAGCCAATCTAGCTCGGCCCGCTTGGTCTCGGGGATGAGCGCTCTTTCGGTCAAAACGGCATGCTGGAGGGCTCGGTGGGCGGGGCTCTTTCGAGGATCGGGCAGCGACGAGGCCAGCTCGACGATGAGCTTCTTGGTCGTCTCGAGGCTCGAGCGCAAGACGGCGAGAATGGCCTCCACCGAGACGTCCTCTTCGCTCTCGTGCCAGCAGTCGTAGTCGGTTGCCACGGCGATGGTGGCGTAGGGGAGCTCGGCTTCGCGAGCGAGCTTGGCCTCGGGCATGTTGGTCATGCCGATGACCGACACGCCCCACGAGCGGTAGATCCGGCTCTCGGCGCGCGTCGAGAATTGGGGGCCTTCGATGCAGACGTAGGTTCCGCCCCGGTGTGCTCGCGCCCCGACCTTCTCGGCGGCTCGCCAGGTTGCGTCGGCCATGGCCGGGCAGACCGGATCGGCCATGGCAACGTGAGCGGCGATCCCACCGTCGAAGAAGCTGCTCGCCCGGCTCTTGGTGAGATCGATGAACTGATCGACGATCACCAGATCGCCGGGCCGGATCTCTTCTTTCATCGATCCCACGGCCGAGACGCTGACCAGATGCGTCGCTCCCAGCTTTTTCAGGGCGCACACGTTGGCGCGGTAGTTGATGGAGCTCGGCGAAAGACGGTGCCCACGTCCGTGCCTCGGCAAGAAGAGCAGTACCGTGTCGCCCAGCCGCCCGCGAACGACGTCGTCGCTCGCCGCCCCATACGGCGTCTCGACCGACACCCTTTCGGAAGAGGCGAGCCCCGAAAGCTCGTAGAGGCCGCTTCCCCCGATGATGCCGAGGGTGGGCATCACACTTTCCCCGAGGCCAGGAGTCGTTCGGCGGCGCGCGAGCTGCGCGACCGACGCGCTCTTTCGGCCACCACGATGGCGTCGAGCTTGCGGTGCGCGTGATCGAGGTCGTCGTTGATGACGACATAGTCGAAGAGCGCATAGTGACCGATCTCGGAGCGCGCATTTTGGAGCCGCCGTTGCACGGTCTCTTCGTCGTCGCTTGCCCGCGAGCGAAGACGACGCTCGAGCTCGGCCATCGAGGGCGGCAGAATGAAAACGGCGATTGCATCGGGGACCTTGGCCTTGATCTGCCGCGCACCCTGGTGGTCGATGTCGAAGACGACGCCGTGGTGCGCTGCCTTGGCGATCTCGATCTCGCGAAGGCTCGTTCCGTAGAGGTTGCCGTGCACTTCAGCCCATTCTGCGAACGCATCGCGACGCGTCATCTCGAGAAACGCCGCGCGGTCGACGAAGTGGTACTCACGACCGTCGATCTCGTTGGCGCGCGGCTTTCGCGTGGTGTGCGAGACGGAGAACCTGAGCTCGGGGTGGCTCTCGTTCAGGATGCGCGTCTTCAGCGTCGTCTTGCCGGCCCCCGAGGGTGACGAAAGAATGAGCAGGACGAAGTCGGAGTCTGCCTCACTCGACATTTTGGACCTGCTCGCGCATTTTCTCGATTTCCGCCTTGAGCTCGACGACCGCGTGGGCGATTGCAGAATCCTGCGATTTGGCCCCAATCGTATTTATCTCGCGCGCCATCTCCTGCAAAAGGAAATCGAGACGCCGCCCCTGGGGCTCTCGTTTGGCGAGCAGGGCCGCCAGGTGCCCGGTATGAATTTGCAGCCGGGTGAGCTCTTCGGAGATGTCGGACCGCTCGAGCAGAAGGGCCACCTCCTGGTCGAGTCGCAATGGCTCGACGACCGCACAGCGCTCGCGAAATCTGTCCGTTTGCGCACGCGAGGCAGCGGGCGATCGCGTTGCGATTCGTGCGACGACCTCGCGGGTGGCGTCGATCCTTTGCGACAGATCGACCGCCATGGCCGCTCCTTCCTGGTCTCGCATGAGCTCGAGGTCGTCGATGGCCCCCGAAACCGCCGCCCGAAGAGCGCTCTCGGTCGCGGGAAAGTCCTGGGCGTACCCCGGAGTGAACAGATCGGGCACCGCCGAGAGCATAGCAAAGGGCACCTCGGCGCCCGGGGC
The DNA here is from genome assembly GCA_038240245.1 of Polyangiales bacterium. Classification (GTDB taxonomy): domain Bacteria; phylum Myxococcota_A; class Polyangia; order Polyangiales; family Polyangiaceae; genus DASWDH01. The sequence continues at coordinate 4,240 of JBBSDY010000212.1, read as the reverse complement.
CAGGTGGTCGCGCAGCTCGACCAGCGAGCGATAGGCCTCGCTGGCGCGGCTCTTGTCGAGCGTGGGCGGCGAGAAGACGGCGCCTTCGGCGCGAACCCCGATGTCACAACGACCGCGCGACATGCGCCGACGCGCTTCGCTCTCCACCATCGAGGCGAGCTCGCCGATCTCGCGGGGCATCTTCACGCGCACGTCGAGGTACTTGCCATTGACGGTGCGGATCTCCACCACGACGCGACCCTTGCCGAGCGCCGCGCTGCCGAGGCCGAAGCCAGTCATGCTGCGCACGGCTTACGACAGACCTCGATCGAGGAGCTGCCTCATGAACGCGATGGTGGGCTCGAGGCCCTCTTCCCATTTGACGACGGGCTCGTATCCGATGAGCTCTTTGGCGCGGGCAATGTCAGCGAGAGAGTCTTTTACGTCACCGGCGCGCGGTTCGAGGTAACGCACGTCGAGCTTTTGGCCGAGGGTCCTGGCGATCTCGCGCAGGAGATCGTTGAGCGAGATGCGCCGGCCCCCGGCGATGTTGAGGACCTGGCCGCGGAGCTCGTTGGGCGTGGCCGCGGCGAGCAGGTTGGCGCGAACGACGTTGTCGATGAAACAGAAGTCTCGGGTCTGCTCGCCGTCGCCATAGACGGTGATGGCACTCTGGGTCAGCGCGGCACGCACGAACCTGGGAATGGCCGCTGCATAGGGGCCCTCGGGGAGCTGGCCCGGACCGAACACGTTGAAGTAGCGCAGGCTGAGCGTCTGCATCCCGTAAAGTGACGAGAACACCCGAAGGTAGTGCTCACAGGTGAGCTTGCTCACGGCGTACGGTGACATGGGCGCCGGCCGCATGTCCTCGCTCTTGGGAAGGGTAGGGGTGTCGCCGTAGGCGGCCGATGATGCGGCGAAGATCAGGCGCTTGACGCCGGCTCTTCGCGCGCGATCGAGGACGACTACCGTTCCGTGGACGTTGACCTCGTCGCTCTCGATGGGATTCTCGACGCTGCGGGGAACGGATCCCAGCGCGGCCTCGTGGAAGACGATCTCGATCCCCTCCATGGCCCGGCCCACGGCGTCGGCGTCGCGGATGTCGGCGGTGATCGACTCGACCAGCGAGGCTTGCTTCACCGCGCGATTGAGCAGCGCCCAGTGCCCCGTGGCCAGGTTGTCGATGACCCTCACCGCTTCGCCGCGGGAGGTGAGCGCCGCGACCAGGTTGGAGCCGATGAACCCGGCCCCGCCGGTGACGAGGTACCTAGGGCGCGGCAATCAGCCGAGTCCCTTGCGCCGGCGGATGTCGTCCATGATCCGGGCGTATTCGACTTCCCAGGTGCGGGTGCCTTCTTCCATGTGCTTGAGCTTGCCGCGCACCTCGCGCTCCATCTCTTCGTCGACCGCCATGTGGCGCTTGAGCACCGGACCCATCTTGCGGCGCATCTCGACGTCTTCGGCGAAGATCTCGTCGACGTTGGCGGAGTGCATCAGGATCTCGAGGATTTGATCGAGAAGGTAGTCGATGGTCTCGTCGCCGACCTTGATGCCCATCTGCTCGGCGGCGAGCTTCTTCATTCGTCCGAAGTCGCTGGCCGGAATGCCGCGCGACTGCATGGCGTCCTTGGCCTTGTCGCCGGCTTCTTTTTCGGTGCGAAGATACTGGTTGAGAACGGCCTCGATGTCGGCCGTCACCTCGCGCGGGTTTTCGGTCTCGATGTCTTTGCCCTCGCTGAGGGTTCGGACGATGTCTCCCGCGATCGTGCCGACTTTGCCGCTGTAGAGGCGCATGGGGCGCGTAACGTACGGGCAAGGCTACGCTGCGTCAACGCGCCTTGAGGCGGTTTTTGCGACTTTCTCGAGGTCGGGCCACGAAATGCGACCCTATTGCTCTGGCTCCTCGGCCTTTTTGGGGGGGGAGGCGCCGGGCGGCGTATAAAGCTCGCGGGTACCGATCTTGAGACGCCTCATGACGGCGCCCTTTTGCCGCTCCTTGTAGCGGGCGTGGCTGGCGTCGCCGAGCTCGTTCGCGGCCTCGGTGTCCTGGTCGATGAGCTGGAACTCACACAGCACGTAGACGATGTTTCCGAGGCCCCGGGCCTGGGCGGGCGCAAGCTCGAGGGTCTCGCGGGGCAGGCGTACCGGCAGGTCGACCACGAAGTGAATCGTCCGGTAAGTGTCGGCGGTAAACCGGTTGTCGCCGGGGTTCAGATCGTCGCCGAGGGCGGTCTACATGTCGCCCAGCATCCCCGCCAAGTGCGGGTTTTTCTCGCAGTAGCTCTTGAAGTGAAAGATGGTGTTCACGCTCTCGCCGGGGATGACGTAGTTGAACGGAAAGAGGCGCTGCGACAGGTAGAGCAGTACCGGCAAGAGGTCTCGCTGCGACCGGGTCACGATGCGAAACCGCAGCTTGTCGTAGATGGCCGCCGCGATGGTGTCCTGCTTGGACAGAAGCTTCGTGTAGAGCGAATCCTTGTTTTTTCGGCCTCCCACGAACTCCGTGATGGGAAAGCCCGCGGAAAGCATGCCGCCGATCACGCGGTAGACCTTCTCTTCGACCAGGTGAAACACCTCCTGGTCCGACAGGGGCAGGGTGAATAGCAGCTCCCGGCCATCGAGGTGGTGGATGATGTGCATCGCCTTGAGCACGCTGCAGGCGCACACCTGGCGGTGTCCCTTGGTCGACGCCACCATGAGCAGCTCCTCGGGGGACGCCTGCTCGATGGGCTTGGGGATGGGAAATTCGAAGTGGCGACGCAGGTAGTTGATGGCATCGCCCTTGAGCTGCTCCATCCGGTCCCGATCGTGGGAATCGTCGGGGGAGAGCTCCTGGGCCAAGATGACCTCGCGGGCTTCGTCGGCCGTGGCGACGTGGAGACGGTGCCAGTCGATGACCGATTCGCCGCGCAGCATGAGCGCAACGGACTCGAGGTCCGACCGCGTGAAGTCATCCAGCCGCTTGAGACGGCCTACTCCGTCGATCATCGTCCCCCAAGATAGTCGGAAGGTGAACGCCGTCGCCACCATTGCCGGGCGTCCCGGCCTTTGGATGCGGGTCCGGCGCGCTACGAGCTCAGCGTGCGGTCCGGGCTAGGAGCCTGGGCCGGGCTCGGCGTTCGGCCAAGCGATAGCGTTCCGAAGAAAATGCCGAGCGTCACGACCAGCACGACGGCGTGGCCAAACAAAACGCCCGAGCTAAAGAAGGCAAAGGGGGTCAGCGCGGCGAGGTAAAGCGGGCTCCATTTCATGATCGTCTCCGTGTCGTTGTGCCAGGAGTACAGCGGCTGGAACACCTACATGTAAGCTAGGATCACACACTCCGCGTCCGAGGGCCAAACTCCTATCGGGCCCACCGTGGGGGAGCAAGGGAAAACTTCAGCATTTCTCGTTCCAGGTGGGCCTCTGTAGGTGCCGGAAACATTTTAGAAAAACGATTTCGCGCACCTGGCTCTCGTGCTCGGTCGAGGGGGGCGCGCCGCGGCGTGTCCACGCGGACAAGGCGTCGTGGTTGACGGGACACGTCGTTCATCAGTTTGAGGCGACAGTCTCGAACAGGAGTGATAGCGTCGCACCGATGCGGTTGCCGGTGCCCAGCACCCATTGACCGCCCACAACGTGGCTCCCGAGATGCCCGCGAGATCCCATCCGGTATCGACCCTCCGCCAGAGCCGATGAAGCTCACTCCCTGGCTCAGCGCTGTCGTTCTGCTCACGTTTCTTGGGTTCGGAGTCGCACGCGCCGACGAGCGAGTCGATGCGTTCGCCCGGGTGGTCGTCGAGGAAACGGTCCTTCGCTCCGGACCGGGGATCTCCCATCGCATCGTTTACGCCGCGCACCGCGGCGAAACGTTCGTCATCGACTCTCGCAAGGGCGCAGGCTTCTGGCTGAAGGTGGTGCTCCCCGATGGGCGAAGCGGGTGGGTGCTCGGCGAGACGGTGCAACCGATCGCCGTCAGCGAAGGCGCCAGCGATCGCCCGGCCACGCCGGGCTTTTTCGCGCCGCCTCCGCTCGCCGAAGCCCGGGGCGGCGTTGCCATCCTGGGAGGAGTCCTCGACGAGAAGGTCTCGCGGGGCACCAGAAATGGCTACCTCGAGATCAAGCCGGCCTTCATTCTGTCACCGACCATCGGCTTCGAGCCGTACATCGGCATGGCCCTCACCGAGAACGGCAACGAGCTTCTCTATGGCGGGGCATTCACGGTTCACCTCGCGCCCGACTGGGCCATCGAGCCTTACGGAACGCTCGGCCTGGGCGGCCT
>JBBSDY010000211.1:0-6726 GCA_038240245.1 Polyangiales bacterium | reverse complement strand
CGTTCGTGCGCGCCGCAGCCCAGTAGCCGAAACGGGCCAGACGCAAAAAAAGCAGTAAGATGGCGACATGTGTCGCAACATCAAGACCCTCCATCACTTCATCCCCCCGGCGAGCGAGGACGAGATGCGCGCCTCGGCGTTGCAGTACGTGCGCAAGCTCTCTGGAATGCAGCGACCGCCCCGACAGAACCAGGTTGCCTTCGAGGCCGCGGTCGAAGAGATTTACGGAGCAACCGCTCGCCTTTTGGGGGCTCTCGTGAGCCACGGAACGCCGCGTACCCGCGAAGCCGAAAAGCTACGCGCTGCCGAGCGCGGCAAGAAGCGCGACGAGCTGCTGCGTGCGAAGGTGCTGGCGAGCGCGAAGCTAGAGAGCGCCTGACTCTCGACCGAGCTTGTTGCGATATTCACGCGGCGTGAGCTCGGTGAGGCGCAAAAAACGGCGGTTGAAGTGCGACAGGTTGCCGAAGCCGCTATCGAAGCATATTTGCGAGATCGGGCTGTCGGTCTCTTGAAGGAGCTTGCAGGCGTGTCCGATCCGGATTTCGTTCAGGACCGCGAAGAGTGGCCTGCCGACATCGCGCCGAAAATTGCGGCAGAAGGCAGCGGGCGTCATGCGTGCCACCTGCGCGACCTCGGCCAGGCGAATGGGCTCCTGAAAGTGCTCGAGGAGAAACCGGTACACCCGATCGATGCGCTCCGAAGCGCGCACATCCAGGCGCGGGTGAAAGCCCGGCGTGACGAGCGACCTCAAATCGCGCGACGCGGCGAACACCTCGAGGATCGAAGAGTCGCGATGAGCCGCCGCGCGCCGGAGAGGCGAGGTAAATCGAGCATTCGCTCCGCCAGGAGCGTTCGCGTCTTGCCGTGCGCTTCGAGCCCCAGCGAGGCGCGATGTAGCAGCCGTCCGAGCGGGGCCAGCTCGGGGGCCCTAAAAAAGTGCTCGCCCAAAAACTGGGGATGAAATTGAACGACGACCGCGCGTGCCCGCTGACCCTCGCCCTCGTCGCTGATCCAGCAATGGGGCAGATTGGGACCCACAAGGACCACGTCTCCCTTTTCGTAGCGCGAGCTGCGATCGCCAATGAAACGGATGCCCCGGCTCTCGGCGATGAGGGTGAGCTCGACTTCGGGGTGAAAATGCCAGCCACCGCCGAATTGCCGACGCGTGACCTCGAGTAGCCGAAAGGACTCGTCGCTTTTCAGGGCGACCTTCTCGAACGTGGCTTTCATGGCTTCCTACCAAATGGTACCCAATTGGCCGGGCCGGGCAACGATCACCGGTAACCGGCGACAGAGGATGGTCAAAATAGAATCAGTATGCGTCAAAGGTGGCGGAGTCGAACGGCAGCGCGAGCGCTACGAACAGGTGATGGCGCTACCCCACGGCGAAATTCGAGCAGGCACCGCAATCGACGAGCTCGATGCTCGCTATCGGGTCACGCCCGACGATCGGCAGCGATTCACACGCGACGGTCATGTCTTGCTCCGGGGTGTCCTGGGGCCCCATTCGGCGGCGCAGTGGCTCTTACCCATTGGGCAGGCGGTGCAACGCTTGAACGACGAGAAGAGACCGCTCGGCGAGCGCGACACCTATGGGCAGGCGTTTCTCCAGACCATGAACCTGTGGGTGAAGGACGCCGCGGTGCGACGTTTCAGCCTCGCAAGGCGCTTCGCGCAGGTGGCGGCTGCCTTGATGGGCGTCCCGGCCGTTCGCATGTACCACGATCAGGCTCTCTTCAAGGAACCCGGCGGAGGCATCACGCCGTGGCACCAGGATCACTATTACTGGCCGCTCGATACCGACCACACCATCACGATGTGGATGCCGCTTGCCGACGTGACGAGCGAGATGGGCATCATGCGTTTTGCGTCGGGCTCGCACCGCGAAGGCATCGTCGCGGCGCTTCCCATCGGCGATCGCTCGGAGGCCCAGCTCTCACGGCACGTCCAATTGCGTGGATTTGCGGTCGAGGGGCCGGGCGCGATGAGGGCAGGGGACGCGACCTTTCATTCCGGTTGGACGTTGCACCGCGCCCCACCCAACGAGACGGACAAGCTCCGTCCGGTGATGACGGTCATCTATTTCGCCGACGGGGCGCGCGTCGAGGAGCCGGATCCCACGCGAAATGCTGGAGACTTGAAGGCGTGGCTCCCTGGGCTCGAGGCAGGCGACATCGCCGCCACCGAGCTCAATCCGGTTCTCTATCGCTGAGCCATTCGAGGCAACGTTGTTCATGGTTTCGACCACCGGGCATCGCCCGCCACGAACCACTCGAAACGCTCGGCGATGAGCTCGGCCATGGGTGGCGGATAGTCGTGTCCCGCGGTGGACAGCCAGATGAGCTGAACGTCGAGCCCCGCGTCGGAAAGGATCTTCACCGCGCGCGTAGCTGCCTTGTGGCATCCCGCCGTTCCGCACACGAAGAGCAGTCGCTCGCCGCCGGCCTTGCGATAGCGCGTCGCCGCCGCAGCGGTCCACGCTCCTCCACCTTCGATGAGAACGGCACGCGGATGAGTCTCGGGACGCATTTGCAAAAGAGGCGCGCCGTGGATGGCCCCCTGTGAATATCCGGCATAGAGCGCGAGCCCTTCGGCGACGCGCGGGCCGAAGCGAGCGCGAAGCGCCGCAAGCGCTGCCGACGATTCGCGATCGATGAAGAAATGCTCGGGGTAGTAGAACGCCGTTGCGTGGATCTTGAGGCCCCGCGTGCACACCACGAACGCCCGCTCCTTCACGATCCGTTGCCAGAAGCGACAGTACGATTCGGGATTGTCGTACGCACCGTGGGTGGCCACGACCACGGGCTTCGGCCCCGGACCCCCCTCGGGCACCCACACCACCGCGGGCAGATAACCAGGAACATCGAGCGCGACATTCCCGCCCTCCACATGCGCCGCCGGCTCAGGTTCGGCAGGGGTCCCAGCGTCTTCAGCAAGCGAAGCATGTGCGGGCGCATTCATGCCGCTGCCCGAGGTTGCGATGGGTCTTGCGCCGGGCCGAGCTCCACACCCGCAGGTGAGCAGTGCAGCCAGCATCCACCCGGCCCGGCGCAGCCAGACCCCAACCGCCCCCCGGATGCCTACCTTTCTTGGTTCCGGCGCAGGGACTCGAACCCCGATTAGAGGAATCAAAATCCTCCGTCCTGCCGTTAGACGACGCCGGAAAACGGCCCGTACGCTAGCAGACTCTTCTCCGCTTCCTCTACTGCCGCAGTCTTGGCGGGATCAGATCACGATCGGCAGACTTGGCGCCGAACCAACGAAAGGTGCGGCGAGGCCGTCGGAATGACGATTTTCGGGCTGGTTCAGCCGCCACGCCAAGCCAGTCCCGCTTCGCCGGAGCATGTGTTGCGCCTGGCCGGTCAGGTGGAGTGAGCGGATGGCCGCTTCGACGTCTGTCAGAGGGATTCTCGGCAGGAGTGCTAAGCGGCGGAAATATCATCACCTTTGCTATTGGGGCTCGACCGGGCACCTGCCAGACGCTACCGTTACTCGGACCATGTCGGCATCGCAGCTGGATCGCGAGCTCGAGCGGGCTCTCATGAGCTCGGCGGGCAAAGGCAAGGGCGGCCAAGGCGGCGGCTCTGACAACCATGCCGTGCCTGCGGCGCGCCGCAAGGGCAGCCTGGGTCTTCTGATCGTCCTTCTGGTGATGGCAGGCGGCATTATCGCGCTGGTCATGACGAGCTTCAAGGACGCGGCCGTCTACGCCAAGAACGTCGACCAGGTGAAGGCCGAGGCCGCACAGCTCGGTGGGCGGCGCTTGCGCGTCGAGGGCAATCTCGTGCACGGCTCGCTCGAGCGACGCGACCAGCCCTGCGAGTACCGCTTCACAATCAAGGGCAAAGACGCCGAGCTGCCCGTTCGCTTTCCGCAGTGCATCGTGCCCGACACCTTCAAGGATGTGCCCGGCATGGACATTGGCGTGACCGTCGAGGGCAAGCTGGCCTCGAACGGTGGTTTCGAGGCCAGCCAGGTTTTGGCCAAGTGCCCCTCGAAGTACGAGATGAAAGAGAAGCGCGACCACGGCGAGAAGATGCCGCACCAGCTTGCGCCGCTGGATGCGCCCGCCTCGCAGACTCTGTAGCTTTCCACTCGCGCCCAGCGCCAGGTTTACATCTCGCGCCCGAGCGCCAACGTTGCAACGAAGCTCAGGCTGACGAAGCTTCCGACGGATCCACCATCGGACACGCCCACCGTTTCGCAAGACGAGCCCACGCACGAGCGCACGTTGCCGAGAAACGTCCACCGGTAGGTGAGCGCTGGACCCATGCGCAGGTACGGCGTCATCCAGAAATCGATGCCCACGCCGGCGAGCGTGGAAGGCCCCGACGACTCGACGCTGACACGGCTCGCGGCATCGGAGTATCCCGCTGACGAGCTGCCTCGACCCAGCCCGGTTTCGACGTAGGGATCGATCGCGCCGCGGTCGAGAAAGTAGCCTCGCACCAAAAGCCCCACCCAGCTAGCGCGGCTATAGGCTGCCTGGGCGCCGTCGACGGCGAGCTCGAAGCTGGAGAAGCTCGCCTCGAGCCCGAGCCCCACGTACGGCGTTACGCGAAAGAGAGCGCCGCCGCCCATGGCCGTGCCGGTCCCGCTGTCGCCGCAGTGGCTCAACCCAAAAGAGTCGCCGCGGCAGAAGGGCGCGCTGAGCCCCACCTCGGGAAACGCTTCCCAGGCGCGTCGCGGGTACTCGTCGGCCTCGCGCGCCGGCGCAGGGGGCAGCGGGGCAGGAGCGGGGGGCGGCGCATCGAGAAACGAAGGTCTGTCGCGAAGGGTGCCCCGCGAGCCGCCTTCATCGGCGTAAGCCGAGGAGGCCAGTCCAACGATCGCCGGTCCGAGAGCGAGGTTCAAGATGGCGCGGGCTCGAGGTGACATGCGACCCCATCGGCCAGCCCGTCGGCCAGTTGCGTAACTTCTCCAGGTGTTAGGCTGTGGCCGATGCCCCCCGTCCGCCGGCTGACCGTGCTTCAGGACACGTCGGCCGACGACGATCGTCCGTCGTGGCAATGGATCCCGATAGGCGTGCTCTTCGCGATCTCGACCTGGGCTCCCCTGGCGATGCTGGCCGTGTGGGTAAGCCAGAGCTTGGTCCATCGGGTCCCCTCTCGTCTTTTGCTTTGGATCGGCGTCACGGCCCCACCGCTAATCACTTTCGCATTTTCGTGTTGGGGGGCGGGCGCCCTGGTCGGTCGATTCGGGGGCAACAACGGGCCCCGGCAGACGGCCATCGTGGGCGCTCTCGCCGCCCTCGCTGCCTGCGCAGTGGCCGTCCTGGTCGGAGCCAACGCGTCCACCTCCCTCGCCGCGCTGGCCGTGCTGTTGCCGCTTGGCGTAGGAGGAGGCTGGCTGGGTGGACGATGGGGTGTGCGGCGCCGCACGGTGTCGGCCACCCGCGCCGCGCCACCGGCCGCGCACTGACGGAACGTGTAAGCTCCCGCCGATGCTCTGTCTCACCCACCGAACGTCCGAGCGCTGGGTTCTCGCCGCGCTCGCCAACCTCGACGCGGTGCTCGTCGATCATGCGCACTGCGAGATGAAGGCGGCCAGCAACGCCCTCTCGCTCGCCGTTCGCTCGTCGGAGAAACCCCAGGTGGTCGCCCAGCTCGTCACACTCGCCGAAGAAGAGCTGTCGCACTTTCGGCGGATGCTCGGGGAGCTCGAGCGCCGCGGCATCCCCCTCGGGCCACCGCCGACAGATGACTACGCCGCCGAGCTTCGGCGCGCGGTGCGCGCGCACGCCAAGCAGCATCACCCCGATCGGGCCACGTTTCAGGACGCGCTCGTCGACCGCTTTCTCGTTGCGGCGCTCATCGAGGCGCGCTCGTGCGAGCGCTTTCGAATTCTCACCGAGGCGCTCGCCGAAAAAGGTCCGGCCGATCTCTGTGAGCTCTACGGTGAGCTGCTCGCCGCCGAGGCGCGGCACTTTCGCACGTTCGTAGATCTTGCGCGGATGGTCGCGCATCCCGACGAGGCGCGCGTCGACGAACGCCTCGCCGAGGTCGCACAGCTCGAGGGAGAGGTGTCCTCGCGCCTTTTGGGCGCGGCGGCGATCCACGGCTGATGGGCGAGCATCTCGATCTCCTGCAGCTCGACAAGGACATCGCCCGCGCGGCGCGCTCCGAGCGAGCGTGGCTTCGCGCGGTGCGCGTCGACGCCGCCCGCGCAGCCACCGAGGCGTGGTTCGAGCCCGTCCGGCATGTCACCACGCGCTCCACCTTTCAGCAAATCGCCGAGCTTGCTCCGGAGGATCCGTTTCGCGAGCCCATGCTCGCCTGGGTGCACCGGCTGGCGCTGACGCGCATCGCGGGCACTCACGTCGTCACGGCGGCCAGCCTTCGGCAGAAGGCGGCGTTCATCCTCGATGAGCCCGAGCGAGGCACCTTCAGCCCCCGGAGCATGGTTGCGCGCGTCCTCAGCGACAAGGATGCCAACAGTGCGCGGGCGTGGGCGGTGTCCCTCGAGCAGGCGGGCCCCGCCGTCCTTCTCGCCGAGAGAGGTCTGCGCCAGGCAGAGGTCGAGATCATCGGACGACTCGGCGCAGCCGAGCTCTCACTCGACTCGCCCTACGAAAGAGCAACACTGCTCGAAGAGGCCCGGCGTTTCGTGGAGCGCACCGACGACGTCGCCTCGACGCTCTTCGGTGCCGACAAGGACTTCGTGGGCGTCGTGGGCCGCCTCGTTGCGCGCGACGTACCGGGCGTGTGGCCCACGCGCTCGCACGCG
>JBBSDY010000210.1:0-6730 GCA_038240245.1 Polyangiales bacterium | reverse complement strand
GAGCCCCGAGCAATTCACCGGCAAGGAGCTCGACCTTCGCAGCGACATCTACTCGCTCGGCGTGATGGCCTACGAGATGCTCGCCGGGCGGCTTCCCTTCGAGGCTGACACGCCCTGGCAATGGGCCACCCAGCACATGACGGCGCAGCCTTTTCCTTTCGAGTCGACCCCCGCCTCGGCAGGAATCCCCGAGCCGATGAAGCACGCGATCATGCGCTCGCTCTCCAAAGATCGCGACCAGCGCCAGAGCACGGTCCGGCAGTTTTACGAAGAGGTCGCCGGCGCCGGCACCGGATACGGAACGAGCCCGTCGCTGGTGGGAGTGGGTGCCCACCGCGGTGGCGATACGACCGCCTTGCCCTCGGCCGCCGCGGCTCACGTGCCGAGTCACCCTGGATTCACCCCGCAGCCAGGCTTTGCACCGCAGCAAGTCGCGCACTTCACGCCGGGCGGCGGTCAGACGTTCCCCACCTCGCCTCAGCCCCAGGCGTCCGGCTCAGAGCCACGGCGCGGTGGAAGCAAGGGGCTCATCATCGGCCTCGGCGCTGCTGCCGGTTTGCTCGTCATCGTCGGCGTCGTCATCGCGGCGCGACAAATGCGGCCGCAAGACGACGTGCCCGCTGCGACCGCCACCCATGCGGTTACGGCAACGGCCACGCCGCCATCCACCGCGACAGCGCCCGAAAAACCGACGGCCGAGCCTCCCGAGCCCACGACCAAGATCGTCACCGCAGGCGGACCAGCCAAGAAGGCCACGCCGCCGCCCTCGGCGTCTGCGCCGACGCCCGCCCCCGCGCCCACGCTTACGGGCGACGCCGCGTGCGCCGAAGCCAAGCGCCTCGCCGACAATGGCGATGCGGGCTCCGCTGCTCACGCCTTTTCGACTTGTTCGGGTCCGAACGCGGCTGCAGCCAAGAGCGCCATCACGCGAAGCGCTTCTGCGAGCGTGCAGCGCCGGGTTTTCAACGGCGACTGCGCCGGGGCGCGCGCACTCATCGCAGCGCTCGCCGGCATCGGAGCGGCGGGCGGAGCCGAGGCGGTCGTGAACAACGACCCCAAATGCAAAAAGTGAATTGTTTACGGCCTTTTAGTGGCGATCGCATGACTTCTGGTGAGCTGAACGTATGTTTAGCTGTGGCAGGATGTAGACACCGTCTTGCTTGACCATTCCAATTTACCGGTGATAGATCCCGGCCATCGGTCGAGGCCAAACTTTGGATCGCTTACGAAACCCGGGGGCTAACGAGGTCCGCAGCAACATGGGCAGTCGATTGACCTGGCGCCAAATCTGCCGGTCGGAAGATTACAGAGGGCGTTGGATCGCGTTGGACAACTGCCGCTACGACCAGGGCACCGCGTCTCCCACCGAGGGCGATGTCGTGGATGCCGACGAAGATCTCGCCGAGCTCTGCCGGCGCATGCGAGAGGCCGACAAGACGCACTGCGCCATCGCCTATTGCGAGGACGAAGTCATCATCGAGTCGTCCCGCGCCCCCGCGCCGCTCTCGTGGCGCCCGATGCAGCACTGATTTCTCAGCCCTTCACCACCGGCCTGAGAACTGCCTTGCCGTTCTTCATCACGACCTCGAAGTCGATGTTGCGGCCGTTGTGCTTGGTCTTCAGCTGCTTGGCCGTCTCGCGCAGGTTGGTGGCGATTTTGTCGTAGGTGATGGCGGCCGTCGACTCGTTGGCGCGACGCTTGGCCTCGACGTACTGGCCGTAGATCTGCCGCAATCGGGTGGGCGAGAGCTCACCGTCGGGAACGGGGGGCGTTCCGGCAGGCGCGGTAGGTCGATCGCCGGGCACCGTGGGTTGGGGGTTGGGCAGAGGAGCGCGCGGCAGCGGTGCTCGCGCGGCAGGAGCGCGAACAGGGGGCGGCTGCGCGGGAGGCAATGGCCCGACGCCCGGCCGGGCCAGCGGCGCGGCTGCTCGCGGCGGCGCGGCTGCCCGCGGCGGTGCGGCCCCCCGCGGCAGCTCGGCTCGGCGCGGCGCTGGCAGCTTGGCCTGGGGCATCGGGGGAGGCGGAAAGGATCCGTGGCGCGGCGTGGGCCGCTCGACGGGTGGCACCATCGCGCTGAACAGCTCGGCATCTTCGAACGCGACGTCGAAGCTGTCGGCCCCATCGGCAGCCTGTCCGAGGGGAGCCGACGAGGTTATTCCCTTGCGTGCTGCATCGCGCTCGGCTCGCTTGGCGATGCCTTTTTGGAACATCTTCTGACGGCGCTTGCCGAATGCAGTCACCGAGCCTTCGCCGAAACGCGCTGCGGCGCGCCCGAGATCGCGCTGGTAGGTGCCGCTCTCGATCTCACGCACGATGCGCGCCCAGTATTGTTGATACGTGTTGTACCGCTGAATCGTCGTCTGCAGCTTGAAGCGCATGCCTGTGTTGCGAATCTGCTCTTTTCTCAGAAGCCAGAGCCGGCGGTCGACGTCCTTGCGCATGATGAGCGGCTCGAGGCGCTCGATGCCCATGAAATACTGGTCGTAGACCGAGCGCAGCCGCTCGACGCGGGTCTCGAGCTCTTCGATGAGCTTCGCAAGTTCGTCAACGTCCAATACGAAAACTCCTTGGCTTACCGAACCGGTCCTGGCGATGACAGAGGTTGCTAGAGCGGTACGACTTTCACGTTGTCGAAGCAGACCGGAACTTCCCAGTCGTTGAACCCGATGTGATCGTGTCCGGGTCCGGTGAGCGGTTGGGGATCGGTGAACTTGAACATGAGCATGTCGCCGACCCACCAGCTGATGGCGCGGCCGTCATCGCGCTCGATCTTGAAGTGATAGACCTGCCCCGCATTGACCGGGCGCGCTCGCTCGTCGTCCGAGCCGGGGGTGATCTTGATCTCGGGGCGATCGCTGGCGTGCTCGTTCAAGCGAGCGAGAACGTGGAAATTGTTTTTCCAGCCGCCGAAGATGGTGAGGTAGCTGGTGGCGTCGTTGTACGACTGGCCCGATGCGGCGCTCGCCCCGTCGCCGAAGATCTCGGCCTTGATGTCGCCGTCGGGTGAGTCGCTGACCGCGTCGAACTCGATGCGAACGTTCGTCGGCAGCGCTCGCGCCAGCCATATGCCGTGGTTGTGCGCGCCCCGGACGCAGAGCCGACCCTTGTCGATGCGCCAGTCGCCTCCCGGCGTCACTCGCCAGTCGGGCCCGAGCACGGAGCGTTCGAAGTTGTCGTCGAAACCCGTGCCGAGCGCGGGCGAAGGCGTCCGCGCCGGAGAGGGGCCGGGCACTGTGTCGACCGCGCCCCGAGCCGCGGCTGCCGAGGATGCGGCGACCGCCGGCTGGGTGACCATCGGGCGAGGTTTGGGGGCGGCGGGGGCCGCCGCCACGGATCCCGCGTCCGTCGTGGCAGGTCCGTTGGGCACGCAGCCAGTGAGCAATAGCGCTGCCAGCATGCTTTGGCGCATGGCGTCGTTCTACCACATCGCTGGCCCCCGACCCTGTTCGAAGGTAAGGATGGGGCCATGCATCCGATTCTGATCCGGATCCCCTTGCCGGGGTGGAAATTCCTGGGAGATTTTCACTCCATTCCCATCCATAGCTATGGCGTGATGCTCGGGTTGTCGCTCGTGGTCGGGTGGTACCTGACACTCGGGCTGGCCGAGCGGGACGGTTTGCCCAAGGAGACGCTGGCCAACTGCTACGTCTTCACCGCGCTCTCGGCGGTCATCATGTCGCGCGTCCTTTACTACCTCACCAACCCCAGCGAGTTCACCTCGGTCATGGAGCTCTTCGCTCTTTGGAGGGGCGGGTTGGTCGCTTACGGCGGCTTTCTGGGCGGGTTTCTCGGATCGGTCGTCTACCTACGCCGGCTCAAGGTGCCGCTTTGGCCGTGGGCCGACGTGGCCGCGCCGAGTCTCGCCGCGGGCCTCATGCTCACGCGCATTGGCTGCTATCTCTTCGGGTGTGACTTCGGCAAGCCGCTCGGATCGGGAGCGCCGAAGTGGTTGCAGTCGCTCGGCACGTTCCCCCACTGGCCAGAGGGCACGCTTCCGCATGGGTCCGGCTCACCCGCGTGGGTGCAGCACGTGCAGCATCACCTGCTCGACTTCGATTCGCCGGCGTCGCTTCCGGTTCATCCCACGCAGATCTACGAGTCGCTCGTCGGTGCGTCGCTTCTGGCGCTGCTCTTTTGGGTCCGCAAAAATCTAAAATTCCGAGGTCAGGTGTTTCTGACCTTTACGTTTGCCTATGGCGTGCTGCGGTTTCTTCTGGAGATGATCCGCGACGATCTCGAGCGCGGCGAGTTCGGCCCTCATGTTGCCGAGCATCTGATGATCTCCGGCGGCCTCCTCGTCTTTGCCATTGCGTACATCGTGTGCATGGCGCCCAGCGTCGGCGATCCCACCATGCGCAGAATGACCCAGGTCATCGCGCTCGTTCCGCCGCTCGTGGCGTACCTGCTCCTGAAGCCGGCGTCGTTCGCCGATCAAGAGCCGATTCAGCTTTCGACCTCGCAATGGGTGGCGCTTCTCACCGCGGTGCCCGCGGCGATTGCGTACATGGTCTACTTCAAGGCAGCCGAGGCTCACCCCGAGAGCGCGCTCGCCTTGAACCTCGACGAGTTTTACGCGGTGCACCCCGAGCAGAGGCCGGGGGGCAAGGTGGAAGAAGACGAGGACGGGAGCGTGCCCGATGGTGAGACGACGGCAGAGGCGGCAACGGCCGAGAAGCCGGCGAGCGGCGACCCTGTGAAGGCCCCAGCAGGCGACGACAAGCCGGAGCCGTCGGTGTCAACGCCTTCGACGTAAGATGTGCGCGGTGGGAGAAGTAGAAGTGCGCGCCGAGCTCGGCCAGACCGAAGACCGGGATGACGAGCGGCCACTACTTGAGCCCGCTTCGAGCTCTCGAAAACAAGAGTCATGCGCGCCACTTTTCGCTGAAAGGCTCACCGTAGGCTATTTGCGCTTGAGGAGCACCAGCCCCGATCGCTGGGCGACCTCGAGGAAGCTGCCGTCTGCGAGTGCCTGAGTGCCCACGTAGCCGCCTTGGCTGCTGGGGGCGTAGAGAAGGTATTCGGCATTTCCGACACCGTACTTCAGGGTCAAAACGTTGAGTCGCCCCGAGACGTGGGGTAGCTCCTCTTCGCTAACGGCGATCATGGCCGCGGGGGGAACCGTCGCGGCGAGCTCCACCAGATCATGATCCTTCTGCCGATCCGCATCCGAGGGACGCGCGAAGTTGACGTTGGCGAAGCCGCCTTTGATCATGCCGCTCGGCGGAAAGGCGCCCCAATGTATGGTGCAGAGTAGCGTGCCGGTGCAGAGCGCCACGACCGCGGCGCGCAACCTGACGCTTCCATTCTCGCCCGAACGATAGGCGCCAAGGGCCAACGCCGACGCGGCGAAGATGTATGGCGTGAAATGGCCCGAGTACTGAAATCCCAAGTCGGTCGTCGGTGCGTAGGCGGTGGTCATCAAGGTGAAGAGCGACCCTTGAATCAGCGCGGGAAGGAGATACGCGCGGCGCATGGGGAGGAACGCGAGCGGCGTGATGATCTGGAGCCCGTAGCGGAGCTTGTCCTGCGTGAGAAGCGAGTGAAACACGAAGGACGGATTCGTCACGAGGGTGTGCATGACGCCGCCGTAGTTATGGGGGCCATCGGGCTGCGGATAGAGGTCCTTGTAGATGTCGGCAAACCAGTTCGTACCGAAAGCCGGCATCACGGCAAAGCGGATCACCACGAAGTAGATCGCTCCGGCCAGTGCCATCACGATCCCAGCCCGCGGCCGATATCCACTAAGCAGAAAATACAGACCGAGAAGGGTTAGCCCCACCGAGATGTCCTCGCGGCACCCGATCGCTATCACAAAGGTAATGGTCGCCAAGATCCAGCGACGCACATCGACGAAATAGATCGTAAAGAGCACGAAGGTGGCCGCGATCGGCTGAAAATGAAAGTCATAGAAGTTGGACCCGTGCAGGGGCGGATAAAGCAGGTAGCAGAACGCCAGTAACGACGCGTAGCGCGGCGGAAGCCGCCGAACCGCGAAGAGGTAAATCGGAATTGCGCCCAGACCGAGCAGGGTCGCTTGCAAGATGAGAAGTGTCTCTGCGTTTGGGTGGAGGGCATAGAAGGGAAGGAGGAAGAAGACGGATAGCTCCGCGTGGTTCGAAAGCTCGCTCCAAGGGGCAAAATTGCCGAGGGGCGAGCAGCGCAGCGCATAGCCGTGAAGGGCGCTCCAGAAGATGTTGTCGTACTGGCCGAGGTCGAAGTTGTAAGTGCCGAACCGTCGATGGCTGAAGATGGTGTACTTCGACATGTATGCCGCGTAACAGGCGGCGCCGAGAGCTACCGCGATCAGGCCGATCCTGTGGTGCAAGCGGGTGCTGGGGAGCCCGTCCGAGGCGAGGTTCGTTCCCTCGAGCTCTCGTAGGCTGATTCGGAGCAACCACTCAAGGGCGAGCACGAACGCCGCGATCGAGACCGCGGTCGAGAACGGATCGCGGGTGTCGCGAAAGACCAGCGCTGGAGCGAAGGTCGAAAGCAAGAGCGGCGCACCGAGCCGTGAGACCCGGTCGAGCGTGGGGATACCGCGACGACCGACGACTGTAACGTACCCACCCGCCACCAGCGCCGCGACGGCCATGGCGGCCATCACCGCTTCGACCAGATGCCGCCGCGTGGCGAAGGCTAGCGCGTTGTCTTGGGCAAACGAGACGGCCTCGACGCCCGCGAACTGCCAGAGAGCGAGGATCAAGGACGCCGCGCATAGAGCGAGGACGG
>JBBSDY010000209.1:0-6738 GCA_038240245.1 Polyangiales bacterium | reverse complement strand
TGCTCGACGCGGTTCGTGGCGGATTGCTTATAACGCTTCCGCTGGTGGTGGCGATTGCACTGGGCGTCGGCTACGTGCTCGCGCGGCAGGCACTCGCGCCAGTCGCGGCCATGACGGCGCAGGCGCGGATCACCGGTTTGCGGGTGACGGCGAGCTTCATTTACCTGAAGGGACTCGAGGTCAAAGGTGTGCCGCAGATTTTGACGACCCAACACGAGTCGTGGGGCATCTACAACACGGGCAGCAACAACATCTACGAGCTCATCAACACGCACCACCACATGGGGCCGGGGCTCTTCATTGCACAGGGCGGAAACAACCTCGTCCTCAATTGCGATTCACACCACAACTACGATCCCAAATCGTCGACGGGGCCCGGCACCAACGCCGACGGATTTGGCTGTCACATCGATAGCGGCGACACCGGCAACGTGTTTCGTGGGTGCCGCGCCTGGTACAATTCCGACGACGGCTACGATTTCATCTCGGCGTCCGAAGCGGTGATCGTCGAAGGCTCGTGGTCCTGGCTCAACGGCTACCTGCCCGACACGATGACGTCAGGCGCCGACGGCAATGGCTTCAAGGCGGGCGGCTATGGCGTGCCTCCCACCGGTGAGCCGCCCATGCCACCGAGCCACACCGTCAGGTTTTGCCTTTCGTTTCAGAACCGGTCGGCCGGCTTTTACCAAAACCACCATCCCGTCTCCGATCACTTCTACAACAACACCAGCTTTGGCAACCGGGGCGCCAACTACAACATGCTCGGTCTGAACGGGAACGTTGGCATCCTGAGAAACAATTTGTCGTACGGTGGCACCGCGGTATCCAACGGCACGGGGATCGATGACGCCGGCAACTCGTGGAACCTCCCGGTGATGGTCTCCGATGCGGACTTTCTCGGTGTTTCACCGACGGGCATGGACGGTCCGCGCAAGGCCGACGGCAGCTTGCCCGACGTCGCCTTCATGCACCTGCAAAAGGGAAGCGATCTCATTGACAAGGGTCAAGACGTGAAGCTGCCCTTCAACGGCGCGGCGCCCGATCTCGGCGCCTTCGAAACAGGGGCGCCCCTCGGCATGGGTGGAGCGGCGGGAAGCGCAGGCAGCGCGGGTGCGGGCGGCGTCAATGGCACCGGCGGAATGATGGAAGCCGGCGTTGGCGGGTCGACCAGCGGAAGCGACAACACCGGCGGTGCCATCGCAGTGGGCAGCGGATCGGGCGGTGCCGACGGATTGGGCTCGTCCGGCTCGGCGATTCCGGGTGGACCGGCCGGCGCGGCGAGCGGCGTCAGCGGCGCGGAAGGTGGATGCTCTTGTCGCACTGCTGGTGGTAGAGGAGCGGCACCAGGAGTTGCTCTCTTCGCGCTCCTTGCGTTCGCTGGCGCTCACCGGCGAAGGCGGTGCTCGTGAAGGCGTTGCACCCCGGCGCTCGCCGGGCGTTGGGATTTCTATGCGCCGCCTCGTTCGTCGCTTGCTCGAGCTCCAACGAGGGCGAAGGTCCGGCCGCGCTTGGGAGCACCGCGGGCGCGGGGGGCGTCGCCAGCTCGGGCGCGGGCGGCTCGTCCGCAGGTACCAGCGACTCGCCAGGAGGCTCGAACGCGACGGGGAGCGCGGGCGATGGATCGCAAGCCGGCGCTGCGGGCGCATCCATCGCCGGCGGTGGAGGATCGGCCGGCCGAGGTGGCCCGGATGGCGGCGCTGGCTCGAGCACGAATACCGATGTGCCGCTCGATCCCGCGCTGCTCTCGAAGTGCACTGGCACGAGCCCCATCGTTTGTGCGCTCGACGCGCCGAATGGAAACTACGACGTCACCGTCGAGATCGGCGATGCCTCGCGCGCGGCGTCGTCGCAGGTGGCCGCCGAGACTCGCCACTACGCTGGACCCGCGCTGGCAACGGCGGCGGGAACATTCGCATCCGTCTCCTTCACGGTGAACGTTCGACAGGAGAAGCACGACGGCGGTCAAAGCGCCGTGGCCGATGTGCTCGATCTCTCGATCGGTGGTTCTTCGCCGAAGCTTCACGGGCTCGGCTTTCGCCCGGCGCCCAATTCGATCACCATCTTCGTGGCCGGCGATTCGACCGTCTGCGACTGGGTGGCCACCAACACATCGGCCGGCGCCGCCGACCAGGCAGGTTGGGCGCAGGAGCTCTCGATGTACCTGAAGCCGGGCGTGGCGGTCGCCAACTATGCCGACTCCGGCGAAACGGCGGGCGGTTTTTATACCAAGTTCTTCCCCCCCGCCCGCACGGCCATGAAGGCCGGCGACTACCTGTTCATTCAGTTCGGCCACAACGATCAGAAGAACGCCGCCGACATTACCAACTACAAGTCCAACCTCACCAAGTACGTCACCGACGCCCGCGCCAAGAATGTTACCCCGGTGATCTTCACGCCGGTCTCGCGCTCGGGCGGGTCCGCCGCCAATCCGGGCTTCGCTGGCCTCGAGAAACAGGCGAGCGATCTGGCGACGGAGCTCGGGGTCGCGCTCGTCGATCTCACGTCGCTGTCACGCGCGTACTATGCGACGTTGCCCGACAAGAACGCGCTCTTCATCGATGGCACGCACTTTCACGAGGTGGGCGCGATCGGCGTGGCGGGCGTCGTTGCGCAGGCGCTCAAGTCGGGCACGTTGCCGCTGCATACTTTCGTCAAGTAGCCGCCGAACAGAAACCTCGACCGTCACGCGTTGCTAGCGGGGCACGTACCCGTACGCGAAGCCACACTGACTGGCAGATGCGTTGCATAGCGACGAGAGGCTGAAAAGCACCGCGATGTCGAGAAGCATGGCCACGACGATGAGGCCCGGCGTGGGCTCCTGGCGCGGAGCCGTGGGACGGCGATCGATGCACACGCTGAGCGGGATCCCCTCGTCGGGCCCACAGGTGACGCCGGCGGCGACCTCGAAGCCCGGACACTGGCCCAGGCATTCGAGGTACGTCGCTTCGGTCGCCGCATCCTTGCAGACGCCGTAACATCGAAACGCCTCGGCGGAGTCGACCGGGTTGTCGTGGATGCGCAGGCGGTACCGAACGACGCCTCGCCCCTTGGCGATGGCGGCAGGGCTCGGGGGGGAAGCGGGGGTAGCGGGAGCCGGGGCGGTCGAAGGAGCCGCGTACGATGGCGGCGCAGAGAGCGCAGAGGGCGGCGACGAAGAAGCAACGGTTGTCGACGAGGGAGCACTGGTTGCAGAGGAGGCGGCCGTGGGTGCCACGCGCGTGACCGCGGGTCGCGTCGGAACGCACGCCACCATGGCCGTCGCCGTCAACAGGGCAACGAAAGCACCTGGGCGATTCGGATGCGCGCCGCGCCGGACCCACAACGGCATGCCCAATTGTACCCGGGGGCCAGATTTCTCGTCAACGGCGAGCTAGTTGCAGCTTGTTGAAGCGCTCCCGCGTTGCGATGAGGGCTTCTTCCATCTTTTCGGTCGCGGTCTTCGGCTTGACCTTGGCAACCGGAGCCGTCGCGGCAGCGACTTCGCGCTGCTTGACTTCGATTCTCAGCACCACGGCGTCCCCGGCTGCTGCCGGCGCGATCTCGCTGTCCCCTTCCTTCATCGAAACATCTCTCTTCTACCTACAACGAGCGTCGGGTGAAAACTCGCCTGGGTCGAAAGACGCAGCCGGGGCGATCGGGGTGTCATCGACAACAGAGCGTCTGCTCCTCGGTTCCCTCGACCTTGCCCGCCGATTGTGCGCTTGCTCCCGCGCAAACGCCGTCGGAGGGCGTGCCAGCAAGCTGGTAGCCCGGAGCGTACGAGCTTACACCAAAGCAGTGCACGCCGGGTCCGAGGACGGTGCCCGTCGTCGGTGGACACCCAAAGTCGGTGCCGTACGAGATGCCGTATGCGTTGCAGTTGGCTCCCGTCACATTGCAGGTGCACGCGCCGCAAGCGCGGGTATCCGAAACGCCCTTGTACCAGGTCGACCCCACCGGAAAGGCCTGCGGACACGTTGCCTTGCCCGCAGAAAGGATGCAGTGGCTCGGTTGCTTGGGCAAGCACTTCGACCCCGCCGCGCATCCGGCGCCGGCGCTCTTCGGTGAGCAGAACTTGGCGCTCATCGACGCGTAGGGGACCTTGTCACCCGTGACCCTGTCGACTGTGCAAGGCGTGTAGGGTGTCATGGTGAGATCCACCCCGTAGACCGAGGGCACCATGTCGAACGCTTGCTGGCAGGTGGCGGTCGGAGGGTGATCGGGCAGGACGGCACTTCCTCCGGCCGCGCAGCTCATCGCATCGAAATAGAAGCCGACGTTCATGTTGCACAGGATCGAATGCGACGCACAGCCGCACGTGCACCCCGCTCCCGTGATGCTCCCGACCAGCGCCGTGGCAGTCGGGTAGTCCGTCGGACAGGCGAGGGCGCCCAGGCGCTGCACTCCCGGAACGAACGGAGCCGGCGCGTCGTCCACGCATTCGGTGGTCGGCTGGCACACGTCATCATCGCAGTCGATGTGGCCGTTGCAGTCGTCGTCGATTCCGTTGAAACAGTCTTCGCTACCCTGGGGAATGCAGGGGGGCCCGCTCTCCACGACGACCGCAGCGTCGGTGACGGCGGCAGCAGCATCGACGGACGCATCCACCGTCGTCGTTGGTGGCATCTCGGAAGCGGCGTCGAGGATCGCGTGGATGCCGGTGCCGCAGATGGGCAACGTCGAGCTCTTGCTCGGACAGGCGAGGGACACCACGATCCCCTGAATCGCCCCCGATGCGAGGCGGGGGCAGATCTCCTGGGCGAGCACGATACGTCCGTCGGCTTGCTTGAAACCAGAAGGTGAATTGGCCTCGAGCAAGACGATGCATCCGGTGGCCTCGTCGCAGGTGCCGGCGCTATCGGGCTGAAAGGGAAAGAGCAGGCCCACGTTGAGCGTGGTGACGCCCTGGGGAGCAGCGAAGCTACACGCGGCATCGACGCTCACCGCCGTCGATCGCGCGAAGCACGCGAGAACGTCGAAGCAGGTCGTGGCCGGTCCGCCGACACCGAGCGCCGTTTCCGATTGAAAGTCCGGCAAGGCGTCCGAGCCGAGGTGTGCATCGACGCACGCGCCCGCCGAGCACGTGTTGCCTTCTGGGCAGCTCGATTCGGGGCCGTTGGGCCCCGTCCGCACCTTGCCCACGCATAACCAGTCGAGGTACATCTCGAGCACGGCGACCCGGTGATCGGGGATGGTCGTGATCGCTTCGCGAACGACGCGGACGCTGTTGTCGGCGGCAATCGCAGCGGCGCGCACGGTGACTATCTCGGCGGCGTCTTTGCCCACCACGGCGAGCGTGGCGGGGATCTCGTGCTCCTTGCCCACCGGATAGGTTTGATCGAAGACGGGCTGGTTGTCGTGAAGAACCTGAACGCGGATGGTCGAAAAATCCTTGCCGGCGATCATGTTGCTGCGAAAAACGAGCATGAGCCCACCATGGGAGCTCGCGTCCTTGCAGCTCGCCAGGCAAAGCACGATGAGCCAAAAGACGAGCGTGCTCGAGCGTCTCATCACCGACCTGCTCGACGAAGGAGCGCGGGGTAGGCGGTGCCCAGAGTGCCCGAAGGGTCCGTGCCCTCCGGAGCCGGCTTGAACAAGAAATAACCTCCCACCACGGCGCCCATCGCCAGGACCGTGGCTCCGGCGACGTAGAGCCAGGGTGACGTGCCCTCGGGCGAGAGCGTGACATCGAGCCGGCGCGTCTCGTTGTCGCGGAGGGTGAGAGCAAGCTCGTACGTTTTCTTGCCGGCGTGTTGAATTCGAATCGCGTGATCGCCCGCCGCTACTTGTCCCTCCCAGCGTTGCGTTCCCACGGGACGGCTGTCGAGCGAGATCGCATCGTCGGCCCCTGCCAGCACGATGATGTGGCCTTCGTTCGCCCGTTTGACCAGTTGCACATTGACCGGCGTCTCGGCGGCGCCCTCGATCATCACCTCTTGCGCCACGTCTTCGAAGCCGGGCTTGCCGACTCGCAGCGATCGCTTGCCAATGTCGAGCAGAAGCGGCTCGACGAGGGGCGCCTTGCCGACGGCCTCGCCGTCGACATACACGATCGCATCGGGCTCGCTCACAGTAAGTCGCACTTTTCCGACGAAGCTGCTCAGGGTTTGAATGAGTGCCGCTGCGGCCTGGCGATCGGATTCGGAAAGAAGGGGTCCGCCCTCGCCCTGGTAGCGCTGCAGCAGGGTGAGCGTCTTGGCATAGTGGCGCTGGTTCTTCTCGCAAGCGGCCATGTTCCAGAGGAGTCGCGCATCGTGCGACAGCTCGTACGCGTGGCCCAGCTTGATCAGCGCTCCCGCGAAGTCGCCATCTCGAAAGAGCAGGCGGCCCCCCTCGTATTCGGATCTGGCCTGGCCGGTGAGCGCGTCCGCGAGCGGACGTCGCGCACCTTCGCCCGCCGCAGCCCTCGATGGAGCGGCCCAGACAATGCCTGAGCCAAGCGGATGGCTCGCGAGGACGACCGCCACGAGCCCGACACGACCAAGGAAGCGCACGTCCAGATACTACTTGAAATCGATGTCGAGCGGGTTGCGCGGGGTTGGGGCAGGGCCGCGGCCCGCCGGCTCACCGGCTGCAGGAGTGGGTCGAGATCGCGGGCCCCTGGGTTTCGCCGCCGGAGCTGGCGCCGAGGCGGACGGTGGCGCCTTTTCGCTGGCGGCCGGCGGGGGCGTGTCGACGGCCGGCGAAGGTGCCAGCGCAGGGGCGACCGAGCCCGACGGCATTGCTTCCATGGGCGTGACGAGCGCCGAAGCCGCCGAG
>JBBSDY010000208.1:0-6743 GCA_038240245.1 Polyangiales bacterium | reverse complement strand
TCGTGTGGGGACGCCCCGCCCCGCTCGCCGTGCTCGCCAAACCTTCCGATGTCGCGCACGGGCTCGCGTACGTGGTGCCCGCGCTCTTGTTCACGGGCGCTCCGCTCGCGGCGTTCGCTCCGCTGGCCATCACGAAGATGCGACCGTGGGCGCGCGTCTTGCTCGTCGCAGCAGGCGTTCACCTCGCCGTCATCGTCCTGGCAGGCGGCGACTGGATGCCGCTGGCCCGTCTCGTCTGCCCCGTGTTGCCCGCGCTCGTCGTCGTCACCGCCGAGGTGCTCGCCGTCTCCGCCCGTAGCGCCGTCGCGTGGGCACGTCTGGCCATCGCCTGCGGGGCAGAAATCTCGGTTCTCGTCGTGCGCGGACCCGCGGCCCGTCACGTGGTCGGCGATCGAATGGCCCTCATCGATGCGGCGCGACCCATTCTGTCCCGGGCCACGCGCGTGGCCACGATCGACATCGGGTGGGTGGGCGCGACCGTTGACGCCGAGATCATCGATCTCGCCGGTGCGACGGATCCCGAGATCGCGGGTCTTTCTGGAGGTCACACCTCGAAGGCCGTTTCCGGCGCCTTCTTGACCGATCGCCGAGCCGATCAACTGGTCTTGCTGATGCGCGAGCCGCGCGAAGCAGATCCGATTCAGCGGTACGCTCGTGGGACTGAAGTCCGAGTCGCCAACGACCCACTGATCCGTGCTGCCTACCACGCGATATGGGTCAGCCCCCACGATCTGCCGATTCACTATGAGATCTTGTCGCGGCCGTGATCGAGGCTCGTCGCGGAATGATCAAATGATGCTAGGCCCTTCGAGGGGTTGCGCATCTTCCCGTCACGTTTTAGGTGGCTTGATCCGATGCAGAGCCTCTCCGCGTGGCAAGAGCAAGAACATCCTTCCCCTTTTAGCAATTCAATCGCGGCCCGGCGGTCCGCGGACCTCCCCTGGCTGAAGAGCGCCACGTTCGACGTGATCTTGCTGGTCGCCAGTGTCGTTATCGTCCCCATGGTGCTGCTCGCCGTCTGGCTGGGGGCCACATCGGACGCCATCAACCTCGGCGTCACCGCGCTAGTTGGCGGCCCTCATTTGTTTGCCACCTTCACAGCGACGTTCGCCAACAAGAGCTTTCGTACCCGACATCCGCTCGTCATCGCCTCATCGTTGATCATTCCGGTGGGGGTGGTGTGGCTCACCATCCATCAGTTTCAAACGCTGATGTCGCTCTTCATCGTGGCGGCTTCACTGCACGTGCTCCACCAATGCGCGTACCTCACCGACTGCTACCGCACCAAGGCGGGCACCCGCGAGCGCCCCTGGGCCAGGCTCGTCGACTACGGGGTGCTCTTTTCGTCGATCTACCCCATCGCCCTCTACAAGATCGTCCAGGGTAACTTCTACCTGGGTGACGTGCCCATCGTGGTGCCGTCTTTCCTGATGACGATGGGCACGGTCTATCTCGAGTGGATGGTCTTTGCCGGGTTTCTCGCGGCGTGGATCTACAAGACGGCGCAGGAGCAGCGCGAAGGCAGCGTCAACATTCCGAAGACATTGCTCATTGGCGTCACGGTCTTCTTCGCGTTTCTCGTGCCCGGGATGGCCGGTCGCAGCCGCCTCGATCTCGCTTTCCAATCCATGAACGCCTGGCACTCGTTTCAGTATCTGGGCCTGGTGTGGCTCATCAATACGATGCGCCTCGAGCGCGGCACGCTCACCAACAAGTTCGTGGCACGCCTGTCGGGCGCCCCGGGAGCCAAGTGGTTCTATGCCTGGAACTTCGGCATCACACTGGTGCTGCTGGTGTTCGTGCGGAGCGTCGTCGCGTGGAACCCGCTCAGCTTGAAGGCCGAGCAGTACTACTACATGCTCACCCTGTCGCCCTTGCTCATCCACTACTACTTCGACACGTTCGTCTTTCTCACTTCGGTGACCGATCTCGTGCCGGTGTCCGGCGGCTCTTCGCTGGTGCCATCGGGGACGAGCGCCGCGATGGCCTCGCGCATGGCGCGGGCGTCTCGGTAGCGAGCCTGGGGCAGGGGGGCCATGGCGCGATTGAGCACCACGCGCCAGTCGGGGGGCACGCGCGAATCGGGAGACCGAGCGACATCGATCATGAGCAGAGGCTCGCCAGGCGCCGCGATTTCGAAGCTGCCGCTCACCGTCGTGGGAGGGGGCACGCCCGCGAAGCATTCGTAAATGACGGCGCCCAGCGCGTAGAGATCGCTTCGCGAGTCGATGTCGCCACCTTGCTCCTGCTCGGGCGACATGTATCCTGGCGTCCCCAGGGGTGAGCCCATGTTGGTGAGGCGCGTTTCGGCCCATTCGACCCGGGCAATGCCAAAATCGAGCAGCTTGACCTGGAAGGCTCCGTCGGCCTCGCCTCGCGTGGCGAGGAAAATGTTGCTCGGCTTCACGTCGCGATGGATGACGCCCGCGGCGTGAACGGCCCCGAGCGCGTCGCACACCTGCATCACGATGGACGCGACCTGAGACGCCGGCAAGGGGCCGGCGCGCCGCAGCCGCGTGGCGAGCGATTCTCCATCGAGCTGCTCCATGACCAGGTAAGCAGTGCCATCGGGCAAGTGATCGTGCTCGAACACCTCGACGACGTTGGGATGCCAGGTGAGACCCAGCGCCTCCGCTTCGCGCCGCAATCTGTCCGAAGCAACCGTGTCGTGCGCGACGGCGGCCCGCAGCAGCTTGATGGCCACCGGTGCATTGTCGGCGAGGCGCGTCGCCTGGTGAATCACGCCACTCGCTCCGGCTCCCAGCTTGCGGCCGAGTCGGTACTTGCCCGCAATGACCGAGCCCTCGAAAAACCCGACCGCCGCGCGTTCGCGCTCCTCTTTCAACGCAACGCTGCGCTCGAGCGCGCGGATGCGGTTCATCTGGGCGTGCGATTCGGAGCGTCGCTGACGACTCGCTTGCCAGCCGGCGCTCACCGTCCCGGCGATGGCCCCCGCTCCGAGCACCACGGCCGCTCCGAGCACGCCCGGTTGAAGAAAGAGCACGGGGCTCGTGGCGACCACCGAGCCGACGGTGATGAGCACCGCGCGCCGCGCGTCGGGAACGTTCCACCGCACGGTGTACTCTTCGGCAATCGCGCCCGTTCGCCCGGACACCGGCGCCGCGCTCTTGCTCGGCAACACCTGCACCGTCCCCGGCCCGAAGCCGAAGAGAGCGGGCACCGCGGACAGCTCCGCCGCGCGTGCCAGCGAGCACAGACCATCGCGTTCGACGATGGGATCGTGGGACAGGATCACGCGCCCATGCCAGAAGCCCGGCCGCGCGACCAGCTTCTCCCATCGCGATGTTTTCATTTCGTCGCCGCCGAAGGCGTCGAGCTGCCCCAGTGCTTCGATGGGATCGGCGGTGCCCCGCAGCACACGGGTCCAAACGCCCAGGTTTTCGGGATCAATGACCCCCGTCCATGTCTCGCGAATGGTCTCTCGCTCGTATTTGGCTGCAAAGGCCACCAGGGCCCGATGCCAGCTGGTGACGGGGACCGGTCGCGTCTCGTCCTCGAGGTACTCGGGATCGAGCTTGGTTTCGCGAATCAACGCGTCGGCGGCCGTGCGGTCGCGCGTTTTTCGCACCCACAGCACGAGCGCCTTGATCCGGGAGGCGGTGATGTCGCCGGGAGGGTAAGTGACGCGCGCCATGAACGAAGTGCCACCGCTAAGGTAGCGGCTTTCCCTCCGCACTGCCCCTCAAAGAAGGAGGAATTCTGCTGCGTGCCTGACAGTTAGGCACCGAGGCGGTAGGGTTACGAGGTGAACCGTTCGTTTCGATGGTGGCTGGCAGGCGCGGCGCTCGGCGTGGCGCTGCTGCCTCTTCGCCGTGCAGGAGCCGATCCTCTCTCGGGCGTGACCGGTGAGGCGATCGATCTGTCGGCCGAGAAGCTCGAGGTCGATGTACCGGCCGGCACGGCCGTGCTCACGGGCCACGTCACCCTCGTGCGCGGCGCGCTCAAGGTCGACTGCCCCCGTATCGACGTCCGCTACGATGAGGCTCCTCGCGTAACCTGGGCCAAGGGCTCGGGGGGAGTGACGGCAGACATCCGCGGCGTTCACGCCGAGGCCCCCGAAGTCGAGCTCGATCTGGCCCGCCACATCCTCGAGCTTCGCGGTGGCGTACGGCTGACGCGCGGGCAGGGGTGGCTCAACGCCGACAATGCCACGATCGAAATCTCGTCGGCCAAAGTCACGTTGAAAGACGTCAAGGGATCGCTGCCCGTCGCACTTCCGAAGCCATAAAAACGCATGGACCTGGAGGCTCGCGACGTCGTGGTCACGGTCGCGCGCACCGAAGTCGTGCGCGGCGTCTCGCTGACGCTTTCGGCGGGCCAGGTGCTCGGTGTTCTGGGCCCGAGCGGCGCGGGCAAGACCACACTCTTTCGCGCGCTCGTCGGCGAGATCGCCCTGTCCTCGGGGCGAATCGAGCTTGGCGGCCGAGATGTGTCGAGAGAGCCTCTCTGGCGTCGCGCGCGACGCGGCATGGGCTACGTGCCGCAGACCCCGAGCGTGCTCTGGGACCTCACCGTCGAAGAAAACCTGGCGACCTTCGAATCCCTCGCCGGCCCGCCCACCCCGCTCGGCCCGGAGGCATGGGCCAAGGCCGTGGAGCTCGAGCACCGACTTTCGGTGCGTGCGGGCGAGCTGTCCGGGGGCGAACGAAGACGGCTCGAGCTCGCGCGGGCGCTCGTCGCCAAGCCGAGCGTCCTGGTCTGCGACGAACCGTTCGCCGGAATCGATCCCGCCGGCGCGGAGCGGCTCGGCGTCCTTTTGAGGCAATGCGCCGAGGCGGGGACGGCGGTGGTGCTCGCCGACCATCACGTCGCCGAAGCCCTGCGCGTGTGCCATCGCGCCGTCCTGCTCGTCGACGGGCGCGTCGAGGCGTCCGGCGAGCCAGAGGCGTTTCGTGAGCATCCTCTGGTCGTGGGAAGGTACCTGGGATCATGGACCCGCGGCTGATGCCCACGAAACCCCACAAGAACCCTCCTTTGGGACGATGGGCCCTCCTTTGGCACGATTCCGCAGATTCTCTCCAATACGAATGATAGAGTGAGGCGAGCGTCCGGAACCGGAATTGAATATGAGCTGCCGCGGTACCTCTCAACCGTTTTCCTAACGATGGAAATCAAGCAGCAAATCAAGCTGTCCCAACAGCTGGTCATGACGCCTCAGCTGCAACAGGCCATTCGGCTGTTGCAGCTCTCGCGCCTCGAGCTCATCGACGAGATTCGCAAGGAGCTCGACGCCAACCCCGTTTTGGCCGATGACGAAATCGATCCCCGACCCCGCGACAACACCGACCGATCCAGCCCGAGCCCGCTGACCTCGGAGCGACCCGTCGAAGAGCGAATCGGCGAGACCGAGCGCCTCGAGCGCGACACCGACATGACCCAGCGGGCCCAAGAAAAAAAGGTCCAAGAGGTCGACTGGGAGCAGTTTTTGGAGAATCGCACCCTCCAGGCCCCCGTCCCCACCAGCCGCGGCGGCTTCGAGGATCTGCCCCCCATCGAGCAGAACCTGACGCGGCCCGCCAACCTGCAAGAGCACCTCATGTGGCAGCTGCAAATGAGCGACTTCGGTGACGAAGAGCGTCGGTTTGCCGAGCTGGTCATCGGCAACCTCGACGACAAGGGCTACCTCGATCTCAAGGGCATCGAGCGCGAGGACGGCACGCGCACCCCGGATCTGAGCATCGAAGACCTCGCCCGCGAGGCAGCGCTCGATCCCGAAGACGCGCCCGACGTTCTACGCATCATGCAAGAGTTCGATCCGCTGGGGGTCTGCTCGCGCAGCCTCCAAGAGTGCTTGCGGGTCCAGGCCGAGGCCTTCGGGTTCGACGAGCTCGAGATGGCCATCGTCGACCGCCACCTGCACAACCTCGAGAAGCACAACTACCAGGCCATCGCCCGCGACATGAAAGTACCCGTCGAGGACATCTACGAGGCCGCCCAGGAGATCCAGAAGCTCGAGAGCCGCCCGGCGCGCAATTTCACGGACACCGACGACAAGACCATTGCCATCACCCCCGACGTCTACGTCATCAAGGACGGCGACCGTTTCGTCGTCCTCGACAACGACCGGGGAGTCCAGCGCCTGTACATCAACGAGACGCTGACCAAGCAGATGCTGCGCGATCCGCACGCCAAGGAATTCATCGGCGAGAAGCTACGCAACGCCCAGTGGCTCATCCGGGCCATCGAGCAGCGCCGAAAGACGATTATTCGGGTCACCGAGTGCATCGTCGACAAGCAGCGAGAATTCTTCGAGAAAGGCGTGGCCTATCTCAAGCCGATGATTCTCCGTGACGTGGCCGAAACGGTTGGGATGCATGAATCGACCATCTCGCGCGTTACCACCAATAAGTACGTCCACACACCGCAGGGGCTGTTCGAGCTCAAGTATTTCTTCAATTCGTCGATCCGAAGGGTTGCCGACGAGGACATCGCCTCGGAGAGTGTCAAGCAGGCCATCAAGAAAATCATCGAAGAAGAAGACAAAAGTAACCCGTTTAGCGACCAGGCCATCGTCGAGATGCTCGAAAAAAAGGAGGGAATTCAGATCGCTCGACGCACCGTAGCGAAATATCGGGAGATGCTGGGAATTCTCGCGTCTTCCAAGCGCAAGAAGCTATTCTGACCGAAGATAGTAGGGGCATGCTTCGGGCTAAGGAGGCAGCATGAATATCGCGATTACGTTCCGTCACATCGAACCGAGCGAAGCCGTAAAGAAGTACGCG
>JBBSDY010000207.1:0-6766 GCA_038240245.1 Polyangiales bacterium | reverse complement strand
CGCCCCGACGAGGGCTCTCGTGATTGAAGAGGATGCCGTTGACCGCGAACATCGAATACGCCTCGCGATAGTTCTGGGTGACATAGAAGGCGTAGGCCTTGGCCGCCGCGTAAGGGCTGCGCGGATGAAAAGGCGTCTTCTCCGACTGCGGAACCTCGACAACCTTGCCGTACAGCTCGCTCGAAGAGGCTTGATAGAACTTGGCGTTCAGCCCGAGCCGTCGCATCGCCTCCAGGATTCTCACGCAGCCCAGACCGGAGATCTCACCGGTGTACTCCGGAATGTCGAAGCTCACCCGCACGTGGCTTTGCGCGCCCAGGTTGTAGACCTCGTCCGGCTTGAGATCGCCCAAGATGGTCGACAGGGACGAGGCGTCGTTCAGATCGCCATATTTGAGCTTGAGCCGTGCTCCGGCCTTGTGGGGATCTTGATAGATGTGCTCCAGCCTGCCGGTGTTGAAGCTGGAGGAGCGCCGAATGACACCCCAGACCTCGTAGCCCTTCTTCAGCAACAATTCGGCCAAATAGGAGCCGTCCTGACCGGTAATCCCCGTGATGAGAGCTCGCTTCATGAATGTGCGGGCACTGTAGCCGATCTTGCCTCCGTGGGGGTGGCTGACTACGACGACGAGGGCGCGCTGGTGCTCGGCGTCTTGCACGCACACACCTCCCTCGGGCGGCTGGCATGGAGCGTGCTATCTTTGGTGTCGTGACGGGCTCATCCCACCATCGGCTTTCTCAGGTCGAACGCGCGATGGCGCAGCTCGCCGATACGTTGCGCTCGCTTCGCGCGGAAGAACAACTGCGCCTCAATCGAGAGCAGGAGGCGCGAGAAGCTGAGCGGCAGGCACGCGAGACCGAGCGCCAGGCACGCGAGACCGAGCGGCAGACCCGAGAGGCTGAGCGCGAAGCCGAGCGCCTGGCGCGAGACGCAGAGCAGCGCAGGTGGAACAAAGAAAGGGGCGAGATCGCCCGCAAACAAGGCAAGCTCGTGGAGGACATCGTGGCACCGAGCATCCCGCGTGTGGTTGCCGATGTGTTCGGGCTCGGCGACGAAGACCCCCTCGATCGCTTCGCTATCCGCGAGCAGCGTAGTGCCAACGGTCAGCGCCGGGAGTTCGACGCCGTGGCAGCGTGGCCGGGCCATTTTCTCATCAACGAAACCAAGAGCGAGCTACGCCCGGGTGACGTCCCCGTGTTCATCGAGATGCTTCGCGGGGCCCGGCAGTTCTTCCCCGAGTACCGAGATCGCAAGCTAGTCGGCGCGCTGGCCTCGCTCTACCTTGCACCCAGTCTCGTTCGCTACGTCGAGCGTCAAGGCATCATCGTCATGGGCCTCGGCGACGATCTCATGGAAGCCAAGAATTCCCCCGGCTTTCGACCCACGGAGTTCTGAGAAGCCCTTCATTTGCGCAACAATTTGGCGAACGGATTGTTCGCGAAGCCCTCTTGCTTCTTCGGTTCTGCGTTCTGACGCACGGGAGGCTTTCGGCCGGAAGGCAGCGCCTGCTGGGGCCGCTCTCCGGTGGGGCGCGCAGCGTCGTCTTTTCGGGCCGTGAGCGAGATGCGCTTTCGTTCGAGATCGATCTCGAGAACACGTACGTGCAGCTTCGAGCCGACCTTCACCACGGTGCTCGGGTCCTTCACGAATTTGTCGGAGAGCTTCGATACGTGAACGAGCCCGTCTTGGTGCACGCCCACATCGACGAAGGCGCCGAAGGCGGTGACGTTGGTGACGATGCCCTCGAGCTCCATGCCGATCTTCAAGTCTTCGAGCGATCGCACGTCGTCGCGGAACTTCGGTGGCTCGAAGCTGGCACGCGGATCGCGTCCGGGTTTGGCCAGCTCGGCGAGGATGTCGTCGATCGTGAATTGCCCGACACCGTCGCCGAAGTATCGCTCTTTTTGCACCTTGGCGAGTGCGTCTTTGTTGCCGATGAGCGACTGAAGGACGACGCCGAGATCCTTGGCCATGCGTTCGACGACGCCGTACCGCTCGGGGTGAACGGCGCTCGCGTCGAGCGGATGCTTTGCGTCGCGAATCCGCAAGAAGCCGGCAGCTTGCTCGAAGGTGCGGGGCCCCACACCCGTGACATCGAGCAGATCCGAGCGGCTCGCGAACGGGCCCTTTTCGTTGCGGCGAGCGACGATCTTCACGGCCGTCGTAGGCCCGATGCCGGCGACGCGCGCGAGGAGCGGTGCGCTCGCGGTATTGAGCTCGACGCCGACTCGATTGACGCAGCTCTCGATGACCTCGTCGAGTTTCTTGGCGAGAAGCGGTTGATAAACGTCGTGTTGGTATTGCCCGACGCCGATGCTCTTGGGATCGACCTTGACGAGCTCGGCCAGCGGATCTTGCAAGCGTCGCGCGATGCTGATGGCGCCGCGCACCGTGAGATCGAGATCGGGAAACTCTTCGCGAGCCACGTCGCTCGCTGAATACACACTGGCCCCCGCTTCGCTCACCGGAACGCAGAGCACCTCTTTCAAACCTTCTTTGGCGAGCACCTCGCGCGCGAACTGCTCGGTCTCGCGGCCGTGCGTGCCGTTGCCTACGGCGATGGCGCGCACGCCGTGTTTCTTGCAGAGATCACGCAAACTCGTCGCTGCCTTTTCGAGCGCATGCGCACCCTGCACGAGGTAGATGACTTCGTGCGCCACCAGCTTGCCCGTCGCATCGACAACGGCGCATTTGCATCCGGTGCGTTGCCCGGGATCGATGCCGAGCACGGTGTTGGTGCCGTACGGCGCGGCGAGGAGCAGCTCTTCGAGATTTTGCGCGAACACGTCGACGGCGCCGCGATCCGAACGCATCTTCAGCTCGATGCGTTGATCGATCTGGGCACCTGTCGAGAGGAGCCTCTTGTAGGCATCCTCGATGGCCGTCGTGAGCTCGCCCGACCAAGGCGACCCATCGCCAGCGCCGAGCGCATGACGGATCGCTGCAATCTGCGGCTCGGAGGCCACATCGAATGCGACCTTGAGCACGTTCTCGGCCTCGCCGCGGCGGATGGCCAAAAAGCGGTGCGACGGGATCGTCGCGATCGGCTCTTCGAACGATGCGTACATGTCGAATTTCGTGACCTTGTCTGCGTGCTCCTTCTGCTTGCCGACGCGTAGGCTTCCGTCTTTTGCGAGCGACTCGCGCACGAGCTTGCGAAAATCGGCGCGCTCGGCGACCCGTTCCGCGCAGATGTCGCGCGCGCCGGCCACGGCGGCCGCCGCGTCCGGCACTTCTTTGGCGGCGTCGACGAACGGTAGAATCGCCGCGGTGGTATCGGCGCACGGGCCGTGCGCCCAGATGAGATCGGCGAGTGGCTCGAGCCCGCGTTCGCGGGCGATCGTGGCGCGTGTGCGACGCTTCGGCTTGAACGGGAGGTAGAGATCTTCGAGCTCTGCTTTGGTGGTGCACCTTTCGATCTGCTTCTTCAGGGCGTCGGTGAGCTTGCCTTGGCTGGCGATCTCGGCCAGCACGGTGCCCCGTCGATCGTGCATCTCGGTCAGGTAGAGCCGTCGCTCATCGATGTTGCGGATCTGGACCTCATCGAGCCCACCGGTGCCCTCTTTTCGGTAGCGCGCGATGAAGGGGACGGTGGATCCTTCTTGCAACAGGGCGATGACTGCCGCAACGCCAGCGACGGGGAGCGAGAGCTCGTTGGCTACCAAAAGGGACGGGTCGAACTTGGAGTCGGTGGGCACGGCGAAATGAAGTACGCCGGACCTTGCGGCGCGTCCAGGGGTTGGCGACTACCACCTCAATGTTCGGTCTCTCCAAGAGAACGCCTGATGCACGAAAGGCGCATCGAGTTCATTCTGGTCGGAGGTGCGGCGGCCGTTGCGCATGGGCAGCGGTTGTTATGGACGGCCCAAAACCAGGTTGATACCACCGAAAATGAGCTCCATCTGGTGCTTTGAAAGGTGGCCGATGCGCGAGCCGAGTAAA
The DNA here is from genome assembly GCA_038240245.1 of Polyangiales bacterium. Taxonomy (GTDB): domain Bacteria; phylum Myxococcota_A; class Polyangia; order Polyangiales; family Polyangiaceae; genus DASWDH01. The sequence continues at coordinate 2,824 of JBBSDY010000207.1, read as the reverse complement.
GCCCGATCGATGCTCACGATCTGCGACACATTCGCGACCGAGTCCTTTGGAAGTCCCGACGCGCGTGACCTGAGTAGGACATTTCCCGGTGCGGTGCTCAAACGCAGATTGCTGGTCACGGGTACACAAACTGCGGTAGCGAGACGACTTCGATTGAGCGCATCGCCCTGCACCACGACGACGGGCCGTCGAAAACCGGGACCCGACCCAGTTGGCTCCGGAAGATTGGCCCAAACCACGTCCCCCTGTGCAACTACCACTCCGTTCTCTCCAGAACTCGCCTGCTGGCGGCCGCCGACCAGGTACTATCCTCTGCATCGATTTCGTCGCAGACACGATTGATGGCTTCCGTCACTTCATCGTCGTCGTGCCGGGCGATATACTCGGCGATCGCCTCGCTGTAGAGTTGGCTGCGCGACTTCTTCAGCTTGCGCGCGAGGCGCTGCGCCTCCACATAGACGTTTTCTGGAATCGAAATCGCCGTTTTCATACCAAAAGTATAACCGCACTTCGCCCCCCCGAGCAAGCCAAGCTAGGTCGTCATCCCACGCAAACGTCTTCGCCAGCCCCTCATCGAATGGCCAGTCCTACTTCAGCGCCGCCTTCATGTTCTTGGCCATCAATGCCGACTCTCTTGGCGAGTCGAGACGTCTGGCGCGCTCGTGCAGCCAGTCGAACATCTGGTGCGCGAGCCCCGCGCGCTGGTGTTGATTGTGTTGAAAGACGGCGAAGTTGCAAAGAGCGATGTACACCACGTGAAATAGCGTGGCTTCGGCGGGGGGATCGAGAGCCAAGAGTCGCTCGCCCGCGTCTCGCACCTTGGCCCACTGGCGCCATTCTTCGAGCTCGCTGAGCGAGGTCATGGTTTTGGTTCGCTCCTTGTAGTCGCCGCAGTACACCTCGAGATCTCGCAGCAGACGCTGTCGTGCTCGCCGGGTCGCGGCGAGCAGCAATTCGGGGGGTGCGTCCGGCAAATGGGTCGTCGCGCCTTCGCCGAAGAACGCGCCGAGCGTCGTCTCGAGTTGCGCCCTGAATTCGCCGAGCAGGAACTGTGCTTGCCTCGTCGCCCCGAGCGCAAGAGCACGTCGCTCGACGAGCGCCAGGGTAGATGGCGCCTCGAGAGCTTCTTGTAGAGCGCGGGCCGTATCGATGACGCGGTCGTTCGACACCCCCACGAGGCCAGCGGGGAGCCTCGCGAGCTTTCCGAGCGCCACCGCGAGCGTCCGCTCACGGCGAGCGGGGCGCTCGTTGGGAACGCTGAAAGGAGGCGTTCGCATCGCTCGTCGCAAGAGCGACCACGTGGCCTGGCGCCGCGGAGCGATCCCCCACAGCGCACAGGCCACAAGCCTGGAGGGCGCAGCGTAATCTCGGGTGAGTCGCTGCGCCATGCGGCCCACCGCGTAGGACCAGCGCATCCTGGGTCGTCCTCGCGCGCCCCGCACGATGACCTCTTCCCAGTTGCCCGCCGCGGCCGCATCGGCGACGAGCCAGTCACGACTTGCCGCACGCAGAGCTCGCGAGATGAAGAATTTATGCAGGGCGTCGGCCGTTCGAAAATGGACTCGCGCCGTGCGAAGGTCTCCGCGTAGAACGGCGAGCAGACCTTCGGCCACGAGCATCGCTCCGCGTCCTTTGGTGGCCCTGCGGAGCTCGCGTTCGAGCCAGACCACGTCGCTCTCGTTCAGCCGCGCCTTGCCCAGAAGGGCGCGGGCGGCATGGCACACCGCCGTGCTCTTGGCATTGCTTCCGACGCCGAGTGGCCGCAGACACGTCGTCATCCAGAACGCGACCCTCGGCAAGCCGAGAGGAATCGCAACGCACTCGATAGCGAGCCCCGGGGTGCACGCCACCGCGATCGGAACGAGCACGAGCACCTGGACCATGGCGCTTTCGGTCTCGACCCATGAGTACGCATAGAAGGAGACGGTGCAGCGAGCGATGAAGACCCAGATCCCAGGTTTTACATTGCGCGACGTCCTCTTCGCAGGGGCCTTGAGAAGACCCGCTGACCGCAACGCCCAGATCACGACCAAGATCAGCCCTATCGCCGGTAAGGACACGCTATCCTCCACCCGATGGCGGACGGTGCGTCGGTCCAGGCCTCCGGCTCACCGTCGTTGGGTCCGTCGTCGGAGGCAGGGAGAACGACCCCTGCCCAGAGCTCACAAAGGATCCGCTGGTGCGGGTCGCGAAGCAGGCCCAGCGCTTGACGAACGGCGTCTTCGTCTCTGTTGGCTGTGCCGAATGGCGTCTGGTACTCGATGGCGCTCACGCTCTTTACCGCGAGCAGCGCCAGGAGCTTCTGCCCACTGCGCTCAACCTCCATCCGCGACGCGTCCGGAGCCATCTCCAGAACGAACCACGGGTTCTTGCGCCACCAGTCGAGCAGCGATTCGTCGTCACCGCTCATCGCGATCGCAGGCCAGAGCCGTGACTGAGCGCTTGCTCCTTGCGATTGACGGGGTTGAGCGACCAGAGATCGCGAACGACCCGCTCGAGCGCGCCACGATCGCCGCGCCGCGAAGCGTCCTTGCCCCGCTCGACGAGCTGCGTCGCCCGCCGAATGTCCGAGCTTTCCGACGCTCGAGAGGCCGCGTGCGAAAACTCCCGTTCCCAGGCGTCGGGATGTCGCAAATACGCAGCCTCGCCCAACCGGCGAATGATCGACAGCTGGCGGCCTACCTCGTCGGCATCTTTCGATGAAAGGGCGCGTTTGCAGTCGGCGTACGACTTGGCCAGGATCTCCCGTTCGGGCTCGGTAGCAAACTGCGCCGCCCAGCTCACTGCGGCCGCGTAGGAGTTTTCGATCTGCTCACTCAAGTGG
>JBBSDY010000206.1:0-6767 GCA_038240245.1 Polyangiales bacterium | reverse complement strand
CGTCGCCAGACGACGAGCCGCACGCCACCAGCAACAACAACCCAATACCCAAGCAGAAGGTACGCATCATTCGAGCCCTCAGGGTACCAAACGGGGCTCGCCGCTCATTGCACTTTGTCGCGATTCGCACTGCACGCTCACTCCCTCAGGGCGACGTGCGACGACGAAGTGGGCGTTGCACCCACCTCGAAGTTTGATTGCGATGGCGCGCACGATGCGGGCGCGATCGCGACCGAAGCGACGATCAGGCGGGGAAGAGCTCAGGAAAGCCGCCGGTGTTGTCGGTGGCGTTGCCCATGATGAACGCCTTGTCGAGCCCGAGCTGACGGCCGATGGCGGTCCAGAAGTCGTTGGTGGTGCGCGTGGTGTAGCGCAGACAGCGACCGCCCACGTGTCCGACGTTCTTTCCGCCGATGACGGCGAGCGGCGTGTTCTTGGGATCGTGCTGAGCGTCGATGCCGTCGCCGATGATCGAGACTTCGCTGAAGAACACGATGAGCGTGTTGTCGAGCATGCTGCTGCCGTCGACATCGAGAGTTTGCGCGAGGTCGAGAACGAAGGTGTTGACGATGTCGCCGTACCAGTTGGTGATCAGGCGCAGATCGAGATTCTTGCCCAGGTAGCTTTGATGCGTGATCTCGTGGACCCTGCCCGTCTGCGTGATCGCCGGCACGTAGTCTTTGAGCGTCACCCAGTTGTGCCCGCTAGAGAACATGAGCGTGCCCACGCGGGTGCGATCGAAGCCAAAGGAGGCCTTGGCGAGCGCCAAGAAATCGGTCACCACCGCCTTGTGATGCGGCGTATCGTTGACGACGAGCCCCTGCAAGCTGGCCTGGTCGGGAAGCATGACGTTCGCGCTGGGACCACCCGTCGTCTGTTGAAATCGCATCTCGAGCTCGCGAAGCCCCTGCATGTGGGTATCGAGCCTGACCTTTTCGGCAGCGGATACCCGGCCGGACATGCGCGTCACGCTGTTCTCGACGTAGTCGAGGACGCTCTTGTTCTGCTTCAATGCCACCGCGAGCTGTGCCTGCTGGTCCGCGCTCGCCACGCCTGGCATGAAGCCCGCAAAAAGGCTGTTGTAAGCAAGCAACGGACTGTTCTGCGGGAAGATGGGCTGCGGCGTCGCTGCATCATCGAACGAGATGATGTGGATGTGTGCCCGAACGCCGTCGCCCTGGGTGTGAGCGCACCACGTCACGGACTGCGTGGCTGCCGCGCCGGCGAATACCGGCGATTTTTTGGCCAGGATCTGATCGATGCTGGGGTACTTGCTCATCTCGGCGCCGTCGGCCGGAATGACGCCTCCGCTCATGAAGTGAACCTGGCCGGCGACATGCGGGTCGCCTCCCGGTCGCGCGATGGGGACGCCTTCGATGAAGGTGGTGTACTGGCGGATCTTCTCGAACCACGCCGACTGCACTCCGTACTGGAACGTTGTGGCGTCGCCGGTGCCCTGGTCGACCATGCGGCCGCCGGTGGGTAACCAGTCGGACCGCCACACCGCGTTCGGCATGTCGATGACGAGGAGGCGCTTGGGGGCGGTTCCCGTGGCGGCGTGTCCGGACTTCGAACCAAGAAGACCAGCGAAGGGGAGCGCGAGACCTGCGCCTCCCGCGGCTCGCAGCAGGTTCCGTCGGGTCGTGGTGGGGATTCGCATGGCTAGTTCGCCTTTGCCCGGTAGAGGAAGAAGTGGCTCTGTGCCAGCAGAGGAACGAGCGCGCCGAGCTGCTTGTCGCCAGCGGTCCAGGGATCGACGAGCTGCTTGATCGAACAATTCTCGCTGTCCTCGAGCTTGCGACCGAGGGCCTGCGCGGTGAGCCGCTGCGGCAAGCAGACCGCGACGTCTTTGCTCTTGGCGAAAAGATCGCTCAGCTCGACGACGTCCTGGAAAGGACCGTCGACGTCGGTGTGCGCGAGCGTGCCGTGCGCGTCGACGGGAGCGCCGTCGCGCGCGGTCATGTATTTGCCGTCGAAATCGTAGTGCTCGAACGCCAGCCCGAGCGAATCGAAGTTCGAGTGACAGGCGGCGCACTGTGCCTTCGACGCCCGAAGCTCGCTCACCTGGCGCTCGTTCAGGCCGAGGGCGAGCGTCTGGGTGATCTGCGCTTGCAGATTGGCGGGCGGAGATTGAAGCACCCGACAGAGGTAATTGTCGGCGATGAACAGCCCGCGATGAACGGAGCGTGATCCGGTAGGCAAGCTAACCAGCGTGGCGGCGCGCGTGAGAATGCCCGTTCGCTGGTCGGGAGCAAACTGAATGGCGCTCGGCGCACCCGCGTGGCTCGCCCCGTAGAACTTTGCCAGGTTGTCGGTCACCTTGGCCTGACGGGTGGTGAAGAGATCGGCCAGGGTGTGCTGGCCAAACACGTTGGTCTCGACAAGATCGTGGATCTCGTCGGCCATGTCCTGCCTGAGCGCCATGTCGAGCTCGGGGTAGAGCTTGGGATCGCGCATCGAAGTGAGAGCCTGATCGGCTCCCACCATGTTGGTCACCAGCCCGGTCACGCGCTCCTTGACGGCAGGCAACCCGAGGAGCCGCTTGACCTGACCGGCAACGCCCTCTTCGGTGGCGAGCGTGCCTGCCTGGGCCGAGGCGTAGAGATCGGTGTCGGGGGCTCCGCCGAGAAAGACGAACGAGAGCACCGACGCCACTTCGTAGGGAGTGAGAGCCACCTCGCCTCCGGTTTGACCGGGCGCGCCGAGCTCGGTGCGGTAAATGAAATCGGCAGACTGCAGCGTCGAGGCAATCACCAGCTCGATGCCCTTGGAGAACGAGGTCACAGCGCCCGTGTCGTACACCTGGAGCAGCGGCGCGCTGTCTTCGGGAAGCATCGGCCGTCGGAATGCTTTCTGGCCGAACGAGTCGATGAACTTCTGCGCGCAAGCTCGCTGCGCCGTAGGATCGGTGGGCAGCGGCGCGCAGGGCACGAGCTGGGCGAGGTTGGTCACCGCCTGCTTGGCCGCCGCCAGCGCGCCGTCCCAGTATTGAGAGGCGAGCGGACCGCGCACGACGAACTCGTCGGCGTCCTTGATCAGCGCGAGCTCGGTCCCCGGAGTGGCCACCTTGGCGGGCGTCACGCCCGGCAAGAGATCCGTCACCAGGCGGGCGTACTGCTCATCGGTGACCTTGCGTACCCGCGTTGGCACGAGGGCCGCGCCCGAGCAGGCATCGGTGGCTCCGACCGTGGGATCGGGCACACCACCCGGCCCGCCGGTCGTCCCCGATCCCGATCCGGACGGCGAGCTGCCGTCGCTTTCGCCGATGTCGCCCATGCACCCCGTTGCCAGTAGCAAACAGAGCCCGGCGGACGAAGCTGCAAGGCCGGTCAATGAGGAAAATCGCTGGATCATGCGGAACCGGGCAAAGACCATGGTCGCTGGACCCTTCGCTGTGTTTCAAAGGTACAGGGAGGGACCATCACGGTGAATAGACAAATCTGATATGTAGATGTCATTTCTTAAACGGTTCATGACCACCTCGCATAACTGGCCAAAGCGGTTCGACCGTGTCAGGCGCGCCTTTAAGGCGCTTAGTGCGGCCAATCGGCGCCTTTGGACCAAGTGCTGGGGGATGTCAGTTCTTGAACAACTTGTGCGCCCCCAGCCCGCCAGCAACGCAGGGGGCCAAAAGGCGCCAGGTGGCGCCTCATGTGGGTGTGGTTTCCGCGGTTGCCGCGGGCCTTGCGTCGACTATGGATCGTTCGCATGAGCCGATCCAAGCCGTCGCAGCCTGGCGGTACGGCCGAGCCCTGGTATTTCTCGCACCAGGTCTCCGAGCAACGTCGCTACTTCTTTCATGTCGATCCCCCGGCGCGGTCGCGGTGCCACGTGGTGTCGTGTGGGTGCGAGCGGGTCCGGGCCGACTATGTCATCGACCGAAAAACCATCCCCTTCATCATCGTCGAATTCGTCGCCGAGGGCGAAGGCACGGTCGTCCTTCAAGGCCGTGAGTACAGGCTACAGCCGGGTGTCGCCTTTGCGTACGCGCCGCAGATGCACCACGTCATTCGCAACGATCCCGAGCGGCCGATGCTCAAGTACTTCGTCTGCTTCGTGGGGACCGAAGCGGCCAAGCTGCTCCGATCGACGCGGCTCGGGCGCTGGCTTCCGCTGCAAGTGCCCGCCATCGAAGAGGTCGTCGAGATCCTCGAGCTCATCCTGAGGGCCGGGCAAAGGGGTGGTCAGGATTCACAGAAGCTGTGCGATGCCCTGGTGCCGGTGCTTCTTTTGAAGATCGAAGAGGCGGCGCAACCGGGAGGCCGGGTGAAGGCCCGCTCCGACGCCGCCTTCGGGCGGGTGCGAAGGCATATCGAAAAGCACTATCTCGAGCTGCGCACCATCGAGGAGGTGGCCGAGGAGTGCCATCTGACGCCCGTCTACGTCTCGCGTCTGTTTCGGCGATTCGCGAGGGTCGGCGCTCACCAGTTTCTCATGCGCCTCAAGATGAACCACGCCGCGCAGCTTCTCTTCGACGACGGGCTCATGGTCAAGGAGGTCGCCGAGAAAGTCGGCTTCTCGGACCCTTTCCATTTTTCGCGCGCCTTTAAGCGGGCCTACGGTGTGGCGCCCGATCGATTCATCCACTACCGCGTGGGACGGGGCAGGATGATCGAGGACGGCTCGTAGGTCACCGGGCCATTCGCCGACGGTATTCGATCGGCGTCAGGCCGACGGCCTGCTTGAACACCTTGTGAAAATAATTCCGCGTCTGAAAGCCGCAGAGCTGGCGAACTCCGTCGACGCTGAGCGATGTCTCGTCGAGCACCTGCTTGGCTCGCTCGACGCGCAGTTGCTGCGTAGAGTGCTCGAAGGTCATGCCTTCGTTACGCTTGAAAAGTCGAGAAAAATAGTCCGGCGCGAAGCCAGCCGCGCGGGCCACCTGGCCCAGGGTGAGCGGCTCGCCCAGGTGCTCGCGCATGAACGTGAGCGCGCGACGCGTGCTGCGATCCTGGCGCGCCTGCGTCGGACCGGCCACCGCGCTCTCGATGTCGGAGACGACGCGCCGGTAAGGATTGATCAGGCCGAGGACGGTCTCTGCTCGTTCCGCTTCGAGCTCCATCGAGGCGCAAAGCTCGTCGAAGCTCTTCTCGTCGAGGGCTCCGCTCGCCAGCAGCGGCTCGGCCAGTCGCGCGAGGCCGGCCTCGAGATGAGCGCGCACCGCCTCGGGTCGGTATCCGCAATGAACGACAATGGCCTCGATGTATTGGTTGAATCGCGGCAGCAGCAGATTGGGTCGCTCTCCGATGCTCTCGGCGAGCTTGCCGCGAAGCCTGCGCAGGTGTTTTGCCGAGCGCTCGGGTCGAGGCTCGCCGTGGACGACTGGCAAGCCCTGGGACAGCGCTTTGTCGGCGGCGGACAGCGCAGCCCGGTAACGCAAAGGAAGACTCGCCGCGTCGAGCGCCTGGCTGTCGCCGTCCTTGATTTTCGTGGCCAGCTCGGTCGCCTGGCTGACACCGGCGTGCAGCTTGAGGCCGAAACGACGCGCCGCCGACGCGGCGCGCACCGTGACCTCGTCGAGCCGCGCGCGCGTGCGCGCAGGCGATCCCGCATAGTCGGCCAAAAAGACAACGCCGTGATCGCCCACCTGGCCACAGACGACATCGCCCATTTTTAGGCTGAGGGCGACGCAAGCACGCTGCAACGCGTTGCGCCGAAGCAGATCGTCCACCGGATCCGGCTCGTCCTGGCGCCCGACGAGGAGGCCCACGACCAGGTGCTGCGGAGTGCGCTTCATGCCGAGGCGCGAAAGGGTCGCGTGCGCGTGCCTTGGCCACGCGCGCGCGGTTCGTTCGTCGGTCATCCGGCGTGCCGCATCCCACATGATCTCCGCCGCCCTTGCCTCGAGGAGCTCGCGCCGCAGATTCTCGGCTTCTTCGGCGAAAGCCGTGGGGTTGCCTTCACCCACCACCAATCCGGCAAAGCACGACAGCAGTCGCTCGAAATATCCGAGCATCGCCCCCTCGAGCGTCAGCGTGTCGAGCGCGGCCGTCACGTACTGCGAGAACGCAGGATCGGTCAGCCTGCCGTGCGAGCCGCCGAGCGCGAGCCATCGGCGCAAGAGCTCGGCGCTCGTGGGGCGCGAGGTGGCGAAAGAACCCGCGACGAAGATGCCGCGGACGCCCGCCTTGTCCTGGATGGGCACGAAGAGATCGAACCATCCCGCGTGCTCGGCGCGGAGCGGCTTTTTCTCTTTCTTCACCTGCGCGAAGCAGCGAAAGTTGTACGCCCAGCGATGCTTGGCCACGCCGTGGTCGTATTCGAAGGACGTGACACTGGGCTCGAGGTGAATGGGATGCCACCAGTCTCCGGAGAGCCAGAGTGAGACGCTGATCCTGAGCTCGCTGAACGCGTGGGCAACCACTGGAGTGAGGAGGCCTTGCCAGTTGGGAAGCGGCGGCGCGGGCCCCGGCCCCGGCTTGGCGCGCGCTGCCTTTTTCCGACCCACCGGCACCGGTTATGTATACACCAAAAAGCAATAAAAAGGACAGCGAGGCCTCGGGCGCGCGTGACAGTCTGTTCTTGATGCTGGCCCCTTCGGCCGGCCAAGGAGCGATGGAACATGAGCGGCACACGCCTGGTGCACGCGGCAAAATGGGTCTGCGTCGCGGTCTCGATCGCGAGCTGCAGCGCGGACAGCGGCGAGGCGGCCCCGCCCGGCTCGGCGGCATCGACGGCGCCCGAGGGTACGGGTGGCAGCTCGGCCGGGACGGGCGGCACCTTCGTCGGGACCGGCGGCACCACGCTGATCACCGATGGTGCCACCT
>JBBSDY010000205.1:0-6776 GCA_038240245.1 Polyangiales bacterium | reverse complement strand
TCGCCGGCGATCCCCGCACAGGTCATGGCTCCTGCAAACGGAGCGAGGAGCCGCAATACGTCTTTTGCCCCCTCGGCCCTGGCCACCTGCAGGTGGCGACCTGGGGGGGGCAAGAAGAGCGCGCGCGGCGCAAGATCCGATCCCACGGTGAAGGCGGAGCCGGAATGGCAGCGGCCGATCGCGAGCGCCGTATGCCGGTAGAGCGCTTCGCTTTGCCGCTCGTCTTCGCCGATGACGCCGCGAGGGACATCGCGCTCTCGCTTCTCGAGCTCCGCTGCAAGCATCCCCACGAAGGACTCGGTGGCGACGTTATCACCCACGAGGATCGCCATGCGCGGGCTCAGGCACCCGCGCTGATCGAAGGCGACGATGTCCCACGAGAGCCGCTCTGCCGCCACGCCGAGATCCATGGCCGTGGGATCGACAATGGCAATACCAAACCCCGGGCCGTGCCCGCGAACACACACCCCGGGCTTGCTTTCGCGGATCACCGCGGCGATCGTCTCGCTGCGTCCATAGACGTGAATTTCGTCGCCGGCCTCCGTGACGAGGTCGTCGGTGAGCTCGAAGAGGCTCGGGCCCTCGGCCCGTATGGCCCGATCGAGCAGGGGCGTCATGATCGACTCGCGGCTGGACGCACGAACGAGCACGACCGGCGAAGCCGCGACCGCCAGCGCCACCGCCCGCACGATTCCGACGAACACGTTGGCCGACAAGACCACCTGTACGCGCGCTGCATCGCCCGCCCGGGCGACCAGGGTGGCCAGATCTTCGGCCGACACCCCCGTCTCGAGGTGCCGCGCCAACCCCAGCTCGACCCCCGCTGGCGACAGTCCAGTTGCACGGGGCAATGTCATTCGAGCCTCGCGGCCCAGCGGATCGGCGGGATCAGCGAGCCTGGTGGCGCCCGCCAACACGCGAAGCACGCGGCTCTTGCGATCGTCGAGGGAAAGACTGCCCGCGCCGGGGACGCCCGTTCGACTCATGACGCGGACAAGAGCTCTTCGACGGCAAGCGAGCAGCCTCGCGGGGGCGCCCCCGGAGCCCGTCCCAGAAGCTCGACACCGAGCGGCGTGCACCGGCCGCGATCGGCGGTCTGGACGATCAGCGCGGTGTCGACATTGGCAAGGTCCTCGAAGCGCAGGATGCCCGTCTCGCCCATGGGCAGAGGCAGCAACGTCTCGGGATGGACGCTCACCACGCGAAGCCACGGCGGAGGGATGAAGACACCGTGATCAGCCGCCCCCCCCGTCTCGGACTGCAGAGCCCTCAGCGTTCCTTCGTAGAGCTGGCTCGAAAGCTCGGTCATTCCGTACTCGCCCACCACGGCGGCGACGGGCATCCCGAACGTCTCGGCGATCTGTCGCCGGAGCGATGCCGGCTGGACTTCGCGCGATCGGCCCTTGTAGCCGCCCGTGTGCATAGCGCGGCTCGCCGGGCCAAGGGGCAGACGATCGGTCCCTAGCTCGTCGAGGACGTGGACGAAGGCAAACGAGGTGCCCATGACGACGGCTGGCACACCGGCGGTCGATGATTCCGCACAGGCTTCTCGCACGATGGACAAGTCGAAGGGACCGGACGCGGTGTCCTGCGCGTAGTGGATCGACGTTGCGAAGTGCGACGCAAACAGGTGCATCATGAAATGGAGGGACGACTCCTGGCTCGCCGGCGCGGACGGGGGCGGGGCGAGGAGAATGGCCTTCATCGGGCGCGGACGGTCGAAAAACAGGGCCCACTCGCCCCATGCGAGGGCAGCTCGTTCGTAGGTTTTCGTTGTCGAGAGCGAATGCTCTCCCCGGGCCCCACTGGTCGTTCCGCTCGTTCGAAAGACCACCTGGTCGTCGCCAGGGGGATGTGCGGCGATGCGAATCAGCCGGAACGCATCGGTGGGCACGGCCGGCAGCACCCGCGGAGTCTGGACGTCGCGAGGGTGCACGCCAGCGCCTTGCAGCAGCCGCGCGTACGCCGGAATGCGGTCCGCCTGAAATGCAAGGACGGCGAGCGCCAAAGACTCGAAGCTCTCCGACGTCGTGGCGGGGCGTGTGCTTTCTGCAATAAAAGCCCGCACCCGCTCGTGTAGCGCGACCCTCTCGTCAGGCGGCATGGCTCGTTTTAACGTCGAAAACCACGCTGGGCCAGGCGCCCCGGCCAGTCTGGTTTTTTTCTTGTCCCTTGGTCTGCACCTCTGTTACGTAAGCGGCGCTAGGAAAGGCAAGTAGAAATGAACTTTCGATGGACAACTTGGGGCGTTGGCCTCCTGGGCGTTTTGGCTTTTTCCGGCTGCAGCGGCGACGACACGCCGACTCCGGGCCCCGACGGGAGCAGCTCCCCCACCACAGGCGCCGGTGGAGCGGGAAACGACGCGAGCGTGGTCAACGAGACCTCGACAGGCAAGAGCGGTGCGAGCGTCAGCGATTCGGGTGGCGACGGCGCGATGTGCAAGATCACGGCAGCGATGACGGTCAGTGGCCAGGACCTTATGTCGTGCAGGGCAGGGCTGGACGCAGGTCTGGGCGAGGGTGGAGCTGACAGCGGCGGTGCCGCCGCCGCGGCCAGCTGCTTTGCCTGCCTCTGCACCAAGTGTCCCAAAGAGGCGATGACCTGCATCGGCGATCCGAATTGCAAGATGATCAGCGATTGCTGCCGAGCTGCATGCAACTGCCCAACCGCCACGCCGGAAGGCGGCGCCGATGCTACGGCAAGCGACGCGACCGACTCCGGCTCGACGGTGCTCGACGCGGCCGGCGACGGCGCGACGGAGTAGCGTACGGTCAGGCGCTGCGTGGCCCTTCGAGAAGACCGCGCAGCGCCCCGGTGAATCCACCGAGGATGCTCTCGACGATGGTAAGAGCTGGCGTGACGATGAGAACCTCGTTGGCCAACCCGCCGATCGTCACGAGGTAGCCCGCCTCGAGCAGCGAACGCTGCAGGGCGAGCGCCGTCGCCCCACTTCCCATGGCGATCCCGAGCATCAGACCGCGCCCTCGCACCTGGCCGACGCCGGGAACCTCGGAGAGCGAAGCCGAGAGCGCCGCCTTCCACCGAGCGCCCACCTCGGCCGCGCGCACCTCGAGCTTTTCGGAGCGGAGCGTGTCGAGCATCGCGATGGCCGTCGCACACGCCAGGGGCGCGCCATGAAACGTGGCGGTGTGGACGACCTCGCGCGAAGGCTCGCGGCTCCACGATTGCATGACCTCGTCGGCGCCGATGCACGCCGAGATGGGAAGGCCGCCACCCAGGCCTTTACCGAGGCAAATCAGATCCGGCAGAACGCCCGCCGCTATCGTCGTCAGCATGTGACCGGCGCGCCCGAGACCGGTCCAGATCTCGTCGGCGATGAGCAACGCCCCGGCGCGTCGGGAGATACCGCGCAGCTCGGTCAGAAAATCGTCGGGAGGCACCACGCATCCCCCGCGCCCCAAAATGGGCTCGACGAGAACCGCCCCCACGTTGCCGCCTTCGAGCGCGTGCTTCACCTGGGACAGCGACTCGTCGACGTCGCGCTCGCCGCGGGGATAGATCGCGAAGGTCACGTGCGGATTGAGCTGATCGGCAAAAGCGTCACGCCAGCTCTTGCGCAAACCGCACGCCGCGAGGGGACCGTAGTCGAGCCCGTGGTAGCTGCCCTCGAAGGCAACGACGCCGGGCTTGCCGGTAACGAGCTTGGCTGTCTTGAGCGCAGCGGAGACCGCGTCACTTCCCGATTGACCGAGCAAGACGCGAGCTCCTTTGGCGGGATAGAGCTCGGCCAGCCTTTCAGTGAGCGCGATCTTGGCATCCGACGGATAGAGATCGCCAAGTGCCATCCACAGTCGGTCCACTTGCAGCTGAAGGGCGCGCCTGACGCGAGGAGGATCGTGCCCAAGCAGAAGTGATCCGAATCCCGCCGCCAGATCGACGTAGCGGTTGCCATCGACGTCGATGACGTTCGATCCCGAACCTGACGCATACACGATGGGCGCCATCTCGGCTCCGGCCACCTCGGCCCGCGCCTGTCTGCGCGCGCCGAACGCAGGCGACTCGCACCGTTCGAGTCGCGCCGCCCATCCGATCGACATGGGCCCCGGCGGCCGCACCCGGATCATGGGCGGCGCGTTGCCCGCGTCGGAGCTCAGAGGCGGCGGCACCTCGCTGATCGGCATCTCTTCTTTTCTATCACCTCTCGCCCAGCCCGTCCGGCGTTTTGGCTGCGCGCCAAGACCAGCGGGACTGCTCCCCGAACCTACGCTGCTAACAGACGCGGTTGCGACCGGCGCGTTTGGCCTCGAAGAGACGTTCGTCGGCGCGCTTGATGAGGTCGGTCGATGTCTTGTCCGCCTCTTCGAGGGTGGCCACGCCGACGCTGATGGTGACCCAGATCTGATCGTTTTGAAAAACGAAGCTGTGCTCCTGGATCTTTTCGCGGATGCTGTCGGCCAGGGCGCTCGAGCCGGCAAGATCGGTCTCGGGAAGCACGATGGCAAACTCTTCTCCGCCGTAGCGCGCAAAGACTTCGTCGCGACGAATCCGACCCTGCACCACTCGCGCCAGCTCTTTCAAGACGAAGTCGCCGGCGAGGTGACCGTGCACGTCGTTGATCTTTTTGAAGTGATCGAGGTCGAACATCAAGAAGCTGAGCTCGCGAGCGTGCCGCCGGGCGCGCAAGATCTCGCGCTCGAGCGACTCGTAGAGGTGCCGCTTGTTGTGCACCTGCGTCAGACCATCGATGATGGTCATCCGGTAGATCTCTTCGTGGTACTGACTTTCGACGTCGGTCCCGGTGAGGTATTTGAAGATGGTGGGGCCGAGCTTGACGCGATCTCCGTTGGCGAGCAGCACCTGACGCGCGAGCTGCTCGTCATTGACGTAGGTGCCGTTCGTCGAGCCGTCGTCGACCACGAACCACCCTTCGCCCCGTTGCTCGAGGTGCGCGTGGTGGCGCGAAACCGAGTCGCCATCGAGCACGACATGGTTGTCGGCACCGCGGCCGATGCGCGTGGGGCTGTGCTCCAGCACGAAGCGCTTGCCGAGGAGCGTGGGCTCCTTCGTATAGATCACGACCAGGCAATCGTTCTTCTTCGCAGCGAGCGCACCTCCGCCCGGCGGATTGACGACGGCGGTTACCCTCGTCTTCTCTTCGGAATCGGTCACGAAAGGCCGCCCCTCACCCCATGCCTTTTACCCTCGAAGAGGTCCGTTCGAAAAGAGGTAGCGTGGTCTGTCAAGATTCTCACGATCCAAGCTCGAAAATGGCCCCAGCAACCGCGAAGCAACTCTTAAAAGTAGCTTTTTTCGAGGAATGTCGTCAAGGACGCTCGCCTTTTGTCATGCGCAGCGAGAAGGACACTCCGACCGGATCGCTCGAGGGGGCACCCACCGATCGCCCCGCCAACGTCGATCTCACACATCGCACCATGTCGGCCGACATGCCATGCACGCTGCCCACATCGACTCCTTCGGCACGTCCCGGCGCCCTGACCAAGAAGCGAAGCTCGACCGTCACGTCGCCCTTCGGCGGCCGCTCGTTCGAGGCGCAACGAACGAAGTCCTTCTTGATGCGATCGAGCGCTGCCGATGCACGCGGAACATCACCCCCCTCGAAGGTCAGGCTCTCGATGGTCGCTGAAAGCGGTACCACGGGGACTCCAGCACTGCCGTCGGCGCCCGCGTCGACCCTTGCCACCGGGGGTGCGCTCGTCGCAGCGCCATCGACCGTGCCGGCCCCTGCATCGCCGACCGGTGTGTCGTAGGGGCCCGGCGGCGTCACCTCTTCGGGCGACAGGCAACGAATTTTTCCGGAATGACCGTCCAGCACTTTGCCGTAGAGACAGCCGGGATCTCTCGGCGCAAAGAGTCCCAGCACCGGCCCCAGGGCCATGCAGACGAGCGACGCGGCTAGCCTGACGTTCACGGCCGCGGATGCTAGCACCAGATCACGGCGCCGCTGGCGTGAAGGTCGCGCGCGACGACGCTATCTTCCCAACGCCTCGGATCGGTTCACGATGCGCGGCGTGAGAAAGATCACCAACTCACCGCGCGAGTCCGAGGCCCGGCGTCGCTGAAAGAGCAAACCCAGGATCGGAATGTCTCCGAAGAACGGCACCTGGTCGAGGTTGCGGCCAGTGTTGCGCGTGAAAATGCCACCAATGACCGCGGTGTGTCCGTCCATGATCAAGAGGTCGGTCTCTGCTTCACGTTTTAGAATGGTCGGATCGCCGCGCGGCGACGTCTGGTTGAAGTCGGGCTCGTCGCGGTTCACCTTGACGTGCATCGAGACGCTTCCGTCGGCGGTGACGTGCGGGCGAACCAGAAGCTGCAGCTTGGCCTCCTGGAACGTGGTCTGCACGCCCTGGGCGCTCACCTGGGCGAAAGGAATCAATGTGCCCTGGCTGATGCGCGCGTCCTTGTTGTCCATGGTCAGGATGCGCGGGCTGGAGATGATGCGCAGCATGCCCGACGACTCGGCCGCCGACAGGCGAACGCCGAGGTTGACCGTGTTGTTGATCGATCCCAGCGTGAGGCCGATGGCGCCACCGCTCCCGGTTCCTACCGCTGCTGGCAGGTTGACGGCAAAGTTTGGATTGGCAACGGTTCGATCGAACGGCGATAGACCCGCGGTGGGCGTCTGCGCGTCGGTAGCACCGCCGACGAGGCCCACCGCAGATGGAAACGCCAGCCCGGTCGGGTTGCCGGTCGCCGGCGAGAAGGTGGCGTCGCCACCCCACTGGATGCCGACGTCGCGCAGGTAGCGGCTCGTTGCTTCGACGATACGCGCCTCGACCAGAACCTGCGGTGTC
>JBBSDY010000204.1:0-6811 GCA_038240245.1 Polyangiales bacterium | reverse complement strand
CCGGGTCGCCTGCTTTTTGCGCTCGCGCAACCCGCTGGGCTCGGTCGAGTCGGCTGATGTCGCGAAGCGCATGATCCCAAGGTGACCGAAAGATGCGTGTCACGCAAATTTGCAGAACACGCAATATCAGGCGCACGCCGCGGCCGAGCGGTCTACGCCAGCTCTTGCGCGAACGACGGGATACAATCGCTGGGAGCCCATTCTCGGACTTGAACCGAGGACCTGCGCTTTACGAAAGCGCTGCTCTACCACTGAGCTAAATGGGCTAACTTCTCGAAACCACGTGACTATGTCAGATTCGGCCGCGCGTGCAAGGCCGGCGGGGGGCAGATTCGTCTCTCAGATTGGGCCACGGGTCAAGCTGGAACGCCCGGCGACGCGTTGAAGATGGATGGTACTGCGTGGCCAGCGCTGCAAGTCCCCACGACATGCCTCTCACGACCCAGGCCCCGCTCCTCCCCATCGACGATGTGCTGGCCGAGATCACCGGCCACGCCATGAAGAGCGGCGTGGTGGTCTTGCAGGCGCCGCCGGGGGCCGGCAAGACGACGCGCGTTCCGGGGGCGCTGCTCGACGCCGGCGTGCCCGGCAAGATCGTGGTGCTCGAGCCGAGACGACTCGCGGCGCGGCTGGCGGCACGGCGCGTGGCGGCGGAACGAGGCGAGTCGGTGGGGGGCACCATCGGATACGAGGTGCGCTTCGATCGTTCGATTTCGGCTTCGACAAGGATCGAGTTCGTGACCGAGGGCATCTTGACGCGCCGGCTCTTGAGCGATCCTGACCTTCGTGGCGTGGGGGCCGTCATTCTCGATGAGTTTCATGAGCGTCATCTGCAAGGCGATCTTGCGCTTGCGCTGCTCGCGCGACTTCGCATCCGGTCTCGTCCCGAGCTCAAGCTCGTGGTCATGTCCGCCACCCTCGATGCGCTAGCCGTCGCCGACTATCTCGGCGCGCCGGTCGTCAAGAGTTCGGGCCGACAGTACGACGTGGTCGTGACGCACCAGACCGAGGCCGACAGCCGTCCT
This sequence comes from Polyangiales bacterium, assembly GCA_038240245.1. Classification (GTDB taxonomy): domain Bacteria; phylum Myxococcota_A; class Polyangia; order Polyangiales; family Polyangiaceae; genus DASWDH01. The sequence goes on along the minus strand of JBBSDY010000204.1, from coordinate 5,786 downwards.
CTCGAGTCGCAGGTCGTGTCGGCCATTCGCGAGCTCCTGCGCCTGGGCACCACGGGCGATGTGCTCGTCTTTCTTCCGGGCGCCGCCGAGATCCGGCGGGCCATGGATCGCGCAGCTCCATTTGCCGACGAGGCCAAGCTCCTCCTGGTGGCGTTGCACGGCGATCTTTCGCCCGACGCGCAGGACGTCGCGCTCAAGCCGGCTGGCTGTCAGAAGGTCATCTTCTCGACGAACGTGGCAGAGACATCGGTGACCATCGAAGGTGTCGAGGCGGTGGTCGATTCGGGCCTTGCGCGCGTCGCGAAGTACGATCCCTGGTCGGGAAGACCTTCGCTCGAGGTGGCGCGGATCTCGCGAGCGTCGGCGGCCCAGCGCGCCGGCCGGGCAGGACGACTGGGGCCTGGCGTGGCCCTTCGCCTTTACACCAAGGGTGATCACGACGCGCGACCCGAGCACGAGAGCCCCGAGATCTTGCGCGCCGATCTGGCGGAAACCGTGCTCGCGCTGCGCGCCAGCGGCGTGAGGTCGGCGGACGTGAAATGGCTCGACGCGCCGCCGCGCTCGGCGCTCGAAGGCGCAGAGCAGCTCTTGTTTCGGCTCGGCGCGACCGACGAAGAGGGCGACATCACCGACGTCGGACGAAAGATGCTGCGCTTTGCCACGCCACCACGGCTGGCCAAGCTCATCGTCGAGGCTGCGTCGCGCGGGGCAGCCCGTGAAGGGTGCGTGGCGGCCGCGATGCTCGCCGAGGGACGCGACATCTACGCGCGATCCTGGGATGCGCCCAGATCGGTGGCCGCAAAAGACGAGTCGAGCGATCTGGGGGTGCGTCTGGCCGACTTCGAAGAGGCGATGGAAGGTGGCTTCGATCGTCAGCGCGCCCGCCAGCTTGGTCTATCGGCCGAGGTCCTCTTGGCGGTGAAGAGGGCGAGTGAGCAGTATGCTCGTCTGTGCCCGAGCGGGCCCAGGGCAGGGGAGCCTGACGAGATCGTTCGGCGCGCGGTTCTCGCCGCGTTTCCCGATCGCGTGGCGCGTCGTCGGCAATCGTCGCGCGACGAGTCCCGTCTTGGTGCCAACCGTGAGCTCGTTCTGTCGACGGGCGGAACGGCCCAGCTTGCCGATACGAGTGTGGTGCGAACCGCGCCGTGGCTGGTGGCCGTCGAGGCCGGCGATCGGGGAGGGGCCGAGCTCGCACGGGGTCGATCGTTCCCGGCCGAGAAGCGTCGGACGCACGTGTGGCTGGCGAGCGCCATCGAGCCCGAGTGGCTCATCGATCTATTCCCGGGATCGGTACAAGAGAAGGTGGAGGTCACGTGGTCAGCCGAAAAGGAGCGGGTCGAAGCGGTCGAGCGGCTCTCCTACGATCGCCTGGTGCTCGACGAGCGTCCAGCGGGCGCGGCCGCCAATGAAGCGGCCACCAAGCTCCTTCTGGAGAAGGCGCTCTCGCTCGGCGTTGGAAGGCTGGCGGGCGAAGCATTCGACAGCTTGTCGAATCGGACGAGCTTCGTCGTGCTGGGCGCGCCGGATCTGGCAAAGCGCGCCGAGCTCACCTTGCTCGACGAGGCGGGGCTCACCCCACTTTTGGCGGCGACGCTGTCCGGGAAGCGGTCGCTCGCCGAGCTTCGCGATGGCTCGCTGCTCGACGAGATTCGCACGGCGATTGGCCACAAGAGACTGGCCCGGCTTTCCGAGCTCGCGCCCGAGCACGTCACGCTGGGAGGAGGGCGACGCGTGTCGATCAGCTATGAAACGCCGCCAACCGCCGACGAGCCAGGCAAGCCGCCCTGGATCGAGAGCCGGCTGCAAGACTTCTTCGGTAGCTCCGAGACGCCGCGGATCCTCGAAGGTCGCGTCCCGCTCGTGTTGCATCTGCTGGCGCCCAACGGTCGCGACGTGCAAGTGACGACCGATCTGGCAGGCTTCTGGGAGCGAACGTACCCTGCCGTGCGCAACGAGCTGATGCGACGTTACCCGCGACATTCCTGGCCCGAAGACCCCGCCCACGCGACACCCCCGGCGCCTCGACCCCCGCGGAGGCGGTCATGACGCCCCCGGAGCGTCGTCTCCCGAATGGGGTTTGGAGCTTGTGGCCGACGTTCGCGGGGGTTGCGGTGCACTTCGGACTGCGAGAAGTGCTAGATCCTTGGCTCAACGCGTCGAGCGACGCCAAGTTCTGGGGAGCCGTTTGCATCCTGGCCCTGCCGCTACTTTTCGCCGTGTTCGCCATGTACCGCGCCATCGTCCCTTCTCCACGCCGCTAGGCTCCACCCAAAGGATTCATCTTGGCCCTCAAACCCATTCAGTTCGATGCCGGAACGGCCGGACGCACCGCGCGCCGGATTCTTCTCGCCATCGTGCTCGGCGTCGTCGTTGCGATCATCTCGGCCATCACCCTCACCCGCATCGACGCGAGCCACGTGGGCATCCGCGTCAAGCTCGCCGGGAGCACGCGCGGCGTGCAAGACATCCCGCTCGTGACGGGTTGGGTTTTTTACAATCCGCTCACCGAGCAAATCGTGGAGTTTCCGACGAGCGTTCAAAACATCGTGTGGACGGCCTCGGTCCACGAAGGGCGTCAGGTCGACGAGTCGATCACCTTCTCGTCGCAAGAAGGCGTCAACATCAACTCCGACATCGGCCTGTCGTTCCACATCGAGCCCACGCTGGCGCCGCACCTCTACCTTCGCTTCCGTCAGGCCGATCTCGCTCTGCTCGCCGATGGCTACGTACGAAACGCCCTGCGCGAGGCATTCAACACCGTCGCTTCACGCATGGCCGTGCAAGACATCTACGGCGCGGGCAAGGGCAAGCTCATCGCCGACGTCAGTGCGAAGATGGCCGAGGTGCTCGGCAAGGACGGCTTCATCATCGACCAGCTCACCATCAACGGCGCGCTTCGGTTGCCCGAGAACGTCGCTCAGGCCATCAACCGCGCCATGGAAGCGACGCAGAATGCCATCCAGGCCGAGAATCGCGTTCGGCAAGTCAGGGCCGAAGCCGAGCAGGCCGTCGCCCAGGCGCACGGAGGCGCCGAGGCCGCGCGGCAAAAAGCCCAGGGCGACGCCGACGCGGTTCTCATTCGCGCCCGGGCCGATGCCAAGTCCAACGAGATCATCCGCCTGTCGACCACGGGCAACGTCCTGCAATACCGCGCCATCGAGCGCTGGGATGGCAAGCTGCCGATGATGCAAGGGGGAGACAAGACCCCGCTCCTCACCTTCGACGTGAGCAAGCTCGCGGTCAACGATGCCGAGCGCGAGAAGAAGCTGCGGCAGCTTCTCAACGAAGAAGAGAACAAAGAAAAAGCCAAGGCCCCCGCCGAAAGCCAGATGGAGCAACCGGCGGCCGCTGCACCCGTACCGCCTCCGCCTCCCGCGCCGGCCAATTCCGCACCAAAGCAATGAGATGAGCCCCGGGGGAGTTCCAGGCAATCGAGACTGGGGACGGCGGGCATTTGGCCCCAAGCGACGCCGCTCGATCGCCGCCATGGCCGAGGCGCTGCTGAGCGACGAAGACGAGCGGGGACTTCTGGTGGCCCCGCCCCACGAGCTCATCGATCGCGTCGTCGACGAATTCGATCTCCTGGTCGGCGCCGGCAGCAGCGACCTCGCCCGGGGGTTTCGTGCGCTGGCCTGGGTGATCGAATGGCTGCCCATCTTCATGATCGGTGCCTTTTCGCGGGCCAGCCGGCTGCCCCTCGCGCGACGCGTGCTCTATCTCGAGTCGATCGAGCACGCGAAAATCGCGCTCCTGGCCACCTTGTTCGTGGCCTTCAAGCTCCCGGTCACCATGATCGCCTTCGAGGTCGGCCCCGAGCTTCGTTTGACCGGCTTCGATCGCGAGACCGTCTCCACGCCGCGGCTCACGAGCCCGGCGCTCAAGGTCATCGGCCCATGAACGCGCGTGAGCTTGCCTCGGATCGCTCGGTCGTCATCGGGCGCGAGCTCACCAGCGCGTTCGACGAGACGTGCGACGTCGTCGTCGTCGGCTCGGGTGCAGGCGGTGCGGTGATGGCTTCGATCCTGTCCGAAGCGGGGCAACGGGTCATCGTGCTCGAGGAAGGCCCGTATTACACGCCCCAGGAGTACGGCTCCTTTCGTCCCACCGAATCCATGCGTCGCCTCTGGCGAGAGGCGGGCCTCTTGGCTGCATTCGGCGTCGGGCAAACGCCAGTGATCGGTCTTTCCGCGGGCCGCTGCGTGGGGGGCTCGTCGGTCTTGACCGGTGGGGTCTGCTTTCGCATCCCTTCCGGTTTCCACGCGCGGTGGGTCGAAGATCTGGGGCTCGCAGATTTCTCGGAGGCGGCCTTCGAGCCCGTTTATCGCGAGGTCGAGAAACGCGTGAAGGTGGCCGTGGTGCCCGACGAAATGCGCTCCCTGGGCACGCGCAAATTCGTCGCCGGCGCTGAGCGACTGGGCATCTCGATGAGCTCGCTGCGCCGCAACACCAGCGGGTGCATCGGCAACGGGCGCTGCAATTTCGGCTGTCCGAGTGGCGCCAAGATGTCGGTCGACGTGTCGTACCTTCCCAACGCGTTGCACCACGGGGCGCGCGTCATCTCCGATGCGCTGGTCGAGCGCGTGGTGATCGACGGGGGACGAGCGACGGGCGTCGTCGGCAAGATCCTGGGCGGGCCCCAGGGCAAACCATCGCACCCTTTCCGGGTGAGGGCGCGCACCGTCGTGGTGGCGTGCGGCACCCTGCATACGCCCGTCCTGCTCTTAAAGAGCGGGCTCGGCCGGTCATCGACGGCTCTCGGCCGCCACGTCACGCTGCACCCGGCGCTGCGCGTCTCGGCGTTGTTCGACGACGTCGTCTCGGGGTGGGATGGCGCCCTGCAGAGCGTGTACTCCAACGACTTCGCGTGCGAAGGGATCACGCTGGTGGGCGTCTACTCGGCGGTCAACATGCTCGCTGGTGCGCTGCCCGGCGTGGGCGCATCCCATCGCCGCCTGGTCGCCGATATGCCGCGTCACGGCGTCTTCGGGGCGATGATTCACGACGAAGGTGGGGGATCGGTGCGGGGTGGCACGGGCCGCGAGCCGATTCTTACGTACAAGATGGCGCCGCGCGATCTGGCGCGCCTGCGCCGCTCCATCACCATCCTGGCCGAAATGGCCTTCGCCGGAGGCGCCCGCGAAGTGTACCTGCCCATCTTCGGGACCAGTGGCATCGACTCGCTCGACCAGGCAAAAAAACTCGAATACGAGCCACTCGATGCCCGGCGAATCGAGTGCCTCGCCTTCCACCCGCTCGGCAGCGCCCGCATGGCGACCGATGCGCGGCGCGGCGTCGTCGATCCCAGCGGCCAGTGCTACGAGGTCAGGGATCTCTACGTCGCCGATGGCTCGGTTCTTCCCACCAGCATCGGCGTCAACTCGCAGGTCCCCATCATGTCGATGGCCACCCACCTCGCCTGGCGACTCGCCGATCGCTTGCTGCACGAAGCAAACAGCTAGCGAAACAGCCGGCCCTGGTTGCTGCTGGCCAGGAGCAATGCCGCCAGCACCACGCCGGTGTCGACGGCAGCGCCGACGAGCGCACCTTTCACCCACTGCGTTCCGGTGTTGACCGTGACCCGCCGCAGCCAGCGCCTGTTCACCGTGAAGCGCCCCTCGGGGGCCTCGAGGACGATCACGTCGACCGATACGCTGGCGAACCGGCCGCGAATCGTCGAGGTCTTGCCGGTACCCGTTTCGATCTCGAGCTCCGTCTCGGTTCCGGGCTCGACCAACAGAATGCCCCGCGAGTCGACGTTCTCCTTATCGGGCGTCTCGAGGCCGATG
>JBBSDY010000203.1:0-6859 GCA_038240245.1 Polyangiales bacterium | reverse complement strand
GACGCCGAGGAAGAGAAGGTCGAGATCATCATCAACCACGCGCCCAAAGAGTTCGTCCTGAAGGACGGCAAGCTCGTGGGCATGGTCTTCGAGAAGCTCGAGTGGAGCGAAGACGACAAGGGGCGACAGACGTCTACCGTCGTGGACACCATCACGTTCCCTTGCGACGACGTGGTCCTTGCTATCGGGCAAGAAAACTTCTTTCCGTGGATCGAGCGCGACATCGGCATCGAGTTCGACAAGTGGGGCATGCCCGCCGTCGATAAGAAGACGTTCCAGTCCACGCGGCCGGGCGTTTTCTTCGGCGGTGACGCGGCGTGGGGCCCCGAAAACATCATCTGGGCCGTCGCTCACGGCCACGAAGCTGCCATCTCCATCCACAACCATTGCAACGCGGTCGCTCTCACCGAGCGGCCCGAGCAAGGGATGAACCTCATCAGCCAGAAGATGGGCATCCACCAGTGGAGCTACAGCAACGACTACAACACATCCAAGCGCGCGAAGATGGAGCACGTCGATCTCGTCGAGCGCTTCAAGTCGCTCAACATCGAGGTCGAGCTGGGCTTTTCGGCCGAGCAGACGGCCAAAGAAGTGCAGCGTTGCCTCAACTGCGACATCCAGACGGTCTTCACCGATCGCCTGTGCATCGAGTGTGACGCCTGCGTCGACGTGTGCCCGCTGCAGTGCCTCACCATTGCTCCCAACGGCGAGGAGCCCGAGCTCCGGCCGCGCTTGACGGTTCCAGCCGCCAACACCAAGCAAGACATCTTCGTCTCGGGGCCGCTGCCCCAGACAACGCGCGTCATGATCAAAGACGAAGACCTCTGCGTGCACTGCGGTCTGTGCGCCGAGCGTTGCCCCACGGCCGCCTGGGACATGCAGAAGTTCGACCTTCTTATCCCCTACGCAGGACAGTCACCGTGCTCCAGCCCGCCAAAGTAAATCAGACCAACGACTTCGCCTTCAAGCTCGCCAACGTCAACGGAACCGGCTCGGCGAGCGCGAACGGCCTCATCATGCAGGCCATCTTTCGCATGGGGATTCCCGTCTCCGGGAAGAACCTGTTCCCGTCCAACATCCAGGGGCTGCCTACCTGGTACGAGGTTCGGGTCAACAAGGACGGACACACCTCACGAACGCCCGATTTCGACCTCATGGTCGCGATGAACGCCGAGACCTACGCCATGGACATTCGCGAGGTCACGTCGGGAGGCTACCTGCTCTACGATTCGAGCTGGCCGCTCGACAAGGCGCTGCACCGCCCTGACGTCACCTTTCTGGGCGTTCCCCTGGCCAAGATGTGCACCGAGACCTTCAGCGAATCGCGCGAGCGAATTTTGATGAAGAACATCGTGTACGTCGGCGTTCTGGCGGCGCTTCTCTGCATCGACATGGACGTCATCGCCAAGATCCTCGAAGAGAAGTTCAAGGGCAAGCCGGCGCTCATGGAGTCCAATCGTCGCGCCATCAAGCTGGGCTACGATTTCGCCATCGACAACTTCGAGTGCCCGCTGCCGATTCGCCTCGAGAAGATGAACGCCACCCAGGACAGCATCCTCATCGACGGCAATACCGCGACCGCTCTCGGGTGCCTCTATGCGGGCGTGACCGTCGCCGCGTGGTACCCCATCACGCCCGCCACCTCGGTGATGGACGCCTTCAAGCAACTGTGCGGCAAATACCGCAAGGACGCCGATACCGGCAAAAACAAGTACTGCATCGTGCAGGCCGAGGACGAGCTCGCGGCCGTGGGCGTCGTCATCGGGGCAAGCTGGAACGGCGCGCGCGCTTTCACTTCCACGGCCGGTCCCGGTATCTCGCTGATGGGCGAGCTCATCGGCCTTGCCTACTACGCCGAGATCCCGGTGGTCATCGTCGACGTGCAACGCACCGGGCCATCGACCGGTATGCCCACGCGCACCCAACAGGGAGACATCCTGGCTTGCGCGTACGCTTCGCACGGCGACACCAAGCACATTCTTCTTTTCCCCGCTAACCCCGAAGAATGCTTTTACCTCGCTGTTCAGGCCTTCGACCTCGCCGAGCGCTTCCAGACACCGGTGTTCCTGCTGTCCGATCTCGACATCGGCATGAACGACTGGGTCTGCAACAAGCTCACGTGGGACGACACCTACGTGCCCAACCGGGGCCCCGTCGTCACGCGCGCCGAGCTCGAGAACATGGACAAGTTCTACCGCTATTCGCCCGAGAACGACGACGCGGTGGCCGCGCGAAGCTTTCCCGGTGTCCACTCCAAGGGCGCGTTTTTCACCCGCGGATCGGGGCACAACAAGTTCGGCGGCTACACCGAGATACCCGACGACTACCAAGAGGTCATGGATCGCCTGGCGCGCAAGCACCGGCATGCCGCCGAAGCCGTCCCCTCTCCCGACATTCGCACCCAGCCGGGCGCCACCATCGGCATCATTTCGCTTGGTGGCTGTGACAGCGCGGTGCGCGAAGCCGTGGGCATCTTGAAAAATCAGGGCATCGTCGCCGACTACATGCGGGTCAAGGGGTTTCCGTTCGGCGAGAGCGTCGTGAAATTCATCGACTCGCACACGACCAACTTCGTCGTCGAGCAGAACCGCGACGCCCAGCTCAAGACCCTGCTCATCGCCGAAACACCGGTGAGCAAAGAGCGCCTGCGCTCGATCCTCGTCTACGGAGGTTTTCCGCTCTCCGCTCGTCACGTCGTCGACGGCATCAAGAAGCACACGGAGACCTGACCCATGGCCTCGATGAAAAAGCCGGCCGTTGCCCATCCCAGCCTCACGCCCAACAAGCTCGGGCTCGTCGTCCGTGACTACGAGGGCGCGATGTCGACGCTCTGCGCGGGGTGCGGGCACGACTCGGTCACCGCCGCCATCGTGCGCGCGTTCTACGAGCTGTCGATTCCGCCGCATATGATCGCCAAGCTGTCCGGCATCGGGTGCTCGTCGAAGACGCCAACCTACTTCGTGAGCGGCGCGCACGGCTTCAACTCGGCGCACGGACGCATGCCCGCCATCGCCACGGGCGCCAACGCCGCCAACAAGTCGCTGGCGTACATCGGCATCTCCGGCGACGGCGACTCGCTGTCAATCGGGCTCGGTCAGCTTTGCCACGCCATTCGCCGCAACCTCAACATGCTCTACGTCATCGAGAACAACGGCGTGTATGGTCTGACCAAGGGGCAATTCTCGGCGTCGACCGACGTGGGGTCCAAGAGCAAGCGCGGTGAGCCCAACCAGCAGCGGCCCATCGATCCGGTGCTACTGGCCCTCAGCCTGGGAGCAAGCTTCATCGCCCGCAGCTTTTCGGGCGACAAGACGCAGCTCGTTCCGATTCTCAAGGCGGCCCTGCGGCACGATGGCTTCGCCCTGGTCGACGTCATCTCGCCCTGCGTCACCTTCAACGACCACGTGGGATCGACCAAGAGCTATTCCCACACGCGCAAGCACCGTCTCGAAGTGGTACAGACCGACTTCGTCCCGCTCGGCCAGGAAATCTCGACCGACTATGCGCCGGGGACGACGCAATCGGTCACGATGCACGACGGCAGCCAGGTTCGTTTCACCAAGGTTGCCGAGGACTACGATCCCACCGACCACGAGGGGGTCCAGAGCTACATCCAGGCTTGCCAGGCCAAGGGCGAGATCCCCACCGGGCTGCTCTACCTCGACGAAACCTCGGTCGACATGCACGCCGCGAACGCAACTGTCGACGTGCCCCTTTCCGAGGTATCCTACGACAAGCTCTGCCCCGGCAGCGCCACGCTCGAGCAATTTCAGCGCGCATATCGCTAGAACACTGTCTCGTGGGGGTCGTTCGATGGATGAGTCAACGATGACGATGCCTCCGGAGTTTCTGTCGAGCTACACGGACTCGATGCCGAGCTCCTACCGGCAGCAGCAGAGCGCCGAGGAAATCAGCGAGCACGCGCGCATCGTGTGGAGGCGCGGGCACGAGCTCGCCCACGCCGAGATCTGGCAAAAGCGGCTCAATGCCGTGGTGATCTGCATCGTTTGCGACGATGTGCCGGGGCTGCTCGCCCTCATCAGGGCCACCATCGCCGCGCACGGGCTCGATGTGTTGGCAGCACAGGTGTACCAGCGCAAAGGTGACCTCGGTCGATCAGAAGCCGTCCATTTTCTGTGGCTCAGCCCCAGGCGCGAAGGCTCGACCGATCTCATCGGCGATGAGGACGTTGTCCAGATCGGCGAATCACTGGGGGCCCTCTTGCGCGGCGAAACGGATCTTGGCGCGGTGATCGAACGAGCGTCGCTCATCCCCACCCCGGCGAGACCCACCATCGACGTCGGCTTCGCGTCCCACCCCGACGATGACGGCGCGATCCTCATGACCGTCGAGGCCGACGATCGGCCGGGCCTCTTGATGACCATCACGACCGCCATCTACGCCGAGAAAATCAGCGTGCTCCATTCCGAAGTCACCACCCGGGGTGTGCGCGCGCACGGGCGGTTTCTCATGCTCGAGGCCGACGGGACACCGCTCAGCCAGGCGCGAGCGGCCACCGTGTCCAAGGTGGTTCACGCTGCGGTAGCGAAACCCGTCACCTAGGCAATCGTGGTCGCGCCCTCTGCGCGCGTGAGCTAACGGTGCATCGAGACGGCTTTGGTCTCGCCTGCCTGGCAAGTCGGAGAGGCCGATTTTCGGGCGTTTTCACCGACGAAAACGACGGTGTGCGGTCCGGCGGGCACGACGACTCCCACCCTCGGCGTGAGGCCGATCGGTCGCCCGTCGAGAAGCACTTTGGACACGGGAATGGAGTTCACGTTGAGCTTGCAGGTGCCCGCGGAGGTCTGGACCGTGGGCGCCTCGGTTGCAGCAGCTCTGGGCGCCTCGGGCGGCGGCGACTTGTGCGTCGCCGGGGTGTTCTCGGCCGTCTTGGGCTCCGCGGGCAAAGCCGCCGCCTGCGCCGCCTTGTGCGGCTCGGAAGGCGAGGGGTTCAGCGCCACGGCCTCGGCCTTGTCGGGCTTTTGGGATTCGCCAAGCGTCACGCTGAACGTCTTGGCCGTTTGATCGCCGAACGTCACGGGCATGCGCAACGTGTCGTACCCGGGCTTGCTCGCTTCGAGGGTCCAGCTCTTGGTGGCGTCGATGTCCACCGGAAGCGAGTAATCGGACAGCTCGCGCCGTTCATCATCGGTCACCAAAACGAGCGCAGCGCCTGGTGTCTTGACGTCGAACGTCGCCGCGCCGCGCACGACCTTGAGCCGCTCGGGATCGAGCTGCTTGATCTCGCTCGGGCCAAAGATGAGGACTTTTTTCGCGGAGGCGTAGCGATCGCCCTCGAAGGCAACCAGGTGCTCGCCCGGCGTCAGGCCGGAAATCTCACGGGGCAGAGGGCCCACCTCGCGGCCATCGATGATCAGCTTGACGCCGGGCTGGCCTGCTGCCGCCTTGAGCGTCGCCGTCGGGCTGGCCGCGGCTGAGCCCCCCGAGCCGCGAACCACGAATCCGAGTCCAATGCCTGCCGCCAGCGTGGCAGCAATCACCCACGTCTGTTTCGCCGCCATACGCCGCGGCGGCCCGGCTTCAATGACGTCCGAGGCCGTCGCTCGCTCGGCGGGTTGAGGAATCGACCTGCGCGGGGGCGGAGCAGGAGGCGCGGCGCTGAGCGGCGAGGTAAACGCCGGCGCCGTCAGCACCGGAGGCGCGAGCGAGCCGGGAGCGAGTGAAGACACCGCAGAGGCCGTCGAGCCAAGCGTGGGGGGAGGCGCAAGCTTCGGGACAGACGTCAGGCGGCTGGGCGGCGGAGGGAGGCGGCTCGAGGGTGGCGGCAGCGGCACGCCCGATAGCCTGACGGCGGTGGGCACGGGCCCGCGCGACGAGCGCACGACGGGAACGAGATCGTCCCCCCACGAAGACGATGCCGATGTCGTTGCAGGGGCAGGCAGCACGGCGGCGGGCTCGGCGGGCGCGGCGAGCGCCACGGGTTGAGCCGCGGCCGCGGCCGCCGTAGCCATGGCTTCGACGACGACCGGCTCGGACGGCGCATCGGGCTTGGCCGACGCATCGGCGGGACCCTCGTCCCAGCCTCCGTCATCGACCGGAACGGTCGGGGCGAGGATGGGGGAGATCGACGCCGGACCCTGCGGCGAGGGCTCCAATGGGGTGGCCTCGGCCTCGATCGACGCGGGTTGTGCCGGATCGGGCGGCGCGCCAAACCACGCGGGAGGGGGCGGTATGGGCACCGGTGCGTCGAATGCCGACGTAGGGATCGATCCGTGTTCGAGCGGCTGGGATGGAACCCTGCCTTCCGGTTTGTTCTTTAGAAGGTCATCGAAGACCCCCAAGTCGTTGCCGGCTTTGCTATCGGGCATGGTCGTCAGTCCTCGTCAGCCCGCCGCCAAAGAGCGCGGCGGGTCAAATCAGGGCGAGTAGGGGTTAATGTTCCAGCTCCCACGATCGATCGCCAGTTTTTCCATCGATTGCCCGCTCAATCGCCGCCGTGGGCCATGCTGACTTTCTTGCCTTTTGGCTGTCCGATGGCGTTCAAGAGCTCGCCGAACCAGGGCTCGTCGATGTTGAACGGCTTGCCACCCTTGATCCGCGGAAACTCGATGGGCCGAAGGACGCCACTGTGGTCATCGTGACCGATGACGCCGGGCTCGCCACGCAGGCCAGCTTCGACCGCGAGATCGACCATCCCCTGGATGAGTCGGAGATCGTCGGCGTTGGGGGCGGCCGAGCGCGCGAAGTAGCCGCTCTTCTGGACCATGTTTTTCTCGGCGGCGATGAGCTTGGCAAATTGCTTGCTGAACCAGCCGCCCACGTTGACCTTGTCCATCTTCACGTGGCCGAAAGGATCGCGGTCGACTTTCTCGCCGCTCGCTTCGAGCTCCTTCACGAT
>JBBSDY010000202.1:0-6912 GCA_038240245.1 Polyangiales bacterium | reverse complement strand
GGCCCTCGGCGCGAGGGCGGCAGTCGTCCTTGCGGCGAGCACGGGAGTCGATTTCGGCGCGAGGGCGGTCGTCTTGGGCTCCCCGATAGATGGGGGCTTTGGTGCGACGACGGCCGTGGGCTTTGGTGCGACGACGGCTGTGGGCTTTGGTGCGATCGCGGGAATGCCCTTCGTTTCGAGGACCGGAGCGACCTTTGCTACGATCGGTAAAGCTGGCGCGGCGGCCTTCGTCGCCAGGGCCGGCTTTGCGGGCATGGGCTTGGCGGCCGGGCTGGGCATAGGCGGCGAATCGGCGTCGTCCCAGCCTTCGTCGATCTCGGCAACCTCGTTGGGGGCGGTGGGGTCGGCCAAAGTGGGCCGGAGAATGGATCCAAGCCCCGCGCCGCGCAAGGCCCACGGTGGGGGGTGCTATGCTGGGGCCCTCGGCGCATGACGAAGCGAGATGACGCGGCCAACGATCTCCCGGGGGGCGACTACGAGCGCCTTCGGCACAACTTGGCGACGCGCGAGCCGCCGCCGCCCCTGTCACCGGTGACGCCGTTCGATGCCCAGCTGACCGCGCTCATCGACAGGCTCGATGTGCCCCTGGCGGGCAAGGCGTGCTTGCACCTGCTTAACGACGATCTGACGCGCAGCCACGAGATCGCGCAGTCGAAAGAAGGAGTGGCCACCTTCGATTACATTCACGCCATCGTGCACCGTCGCGAAGGTGATTTTTCCAACTCCAAGTACTGGTTTCGCCAGGTGGGAGACCACCCGGTTTGGGCCGAAGTCTACGGGCCCGATCCCGCGGCGCCGGCCCACTTCGTCGACCAGTGCCGGCAAGCCGGCAAAAGCCCGAGCCGCGAGCTCGAGCGGACCCAGGTAAAAGAGCTCTCGGCGCTATTGCAGCACGTGTGCAAAGGCCCGGCGTTATAGTCGACAGCGGAGGCAACATGGAGCTCAGCAGACACGAGTCGAGCGACGGGGCCCACCCTTCACGCTGGGCGCTCGATGGCAAGCTTCTTCCGGCCGACTTTGCGCTGTCCCATGTGCTCGCCGTTCCGCGCGAGCGCCTCGCCGATTTCCTGCGCCTTCTGCCGACCGAGATTCCCGCCGCAGGCCGGGGTCTGCCGCCCATCGATCGTCACCACGAAGTCTGGGCGGCGGGCGTTACGTACCTGAGGAGCCGCGACGCGCGCGAGGCCGAGACCCAGGTGCGCGACGTCTACTCCAAGGTGTACGACGCCGAGCGCCCCGAAATTTTCATGAAGTCGCTTGGCTGGCGGGTGGTGGGGCACCACGGGCTGCTCGAGCTGCGCAAAGACAGCCGCTGGAACGTGCCCGAGCCCGAGCTCGTCCTCGTCGTCAACGCCTTTGGCGAGATCGTCGGATACTGCGCGGGCAATGACATGTCTTCGCGCGACATCGAAGGCGAGAACCCGCTCTACTTGCCCCAAGCCAAGGTGTTCAAGACGTCGTGCGTTCTCGGACCGTCGCTGCAGCTCGTCTCCGTCGAAGACCTTCGCGACATCGAGATCAGCCTCAGCATCTCGCGCAAAGGCGAGACCGTGTTCACGGGCGAGACCCGAACGAGCCGCATGAAGCGAAGGCTCGAAGAGCTGGTGAGCTACCTGTGCCGGGAGCTCGCGTTTCCCGAAGGCGTGTTCCTGATGACCGGAACGGGCATCGTGCCCGAAGAGTCGTTCACGCTGCAGCGCGGCGACGTCATCGACATCCGCGTCGGGGTCTGCCGCATCGTCAATACGATCGGATGATGTCATCGACACAATGGCAGTCGTCGTGGCACCCCGCTATGTTGCGTTTGGGATGATGGCCGTAAGACTCGCGTGTGCGGCGATGCTCGGCACTCTGTTGTCGACGAGCCTTGCGTTCGGCGATGACAACCAGGGAGCCGTCAAGCGCCGCGTGCTTCTCGACCGGGCCCAGGCAGCGCGCACAGCGTCCCGACACGACGAGGCGCTGGATCTGGCTCGCAAGGCCGCGGACATCAAGGCGTCGTCGTCGGTGCGCAGGTTCATTGCCGAAGAGCTCGCCGCGCTGCGGCGCTTTGCCGAGGCCTACAACGAGGCCCGACGCTGCACCGACGACGCGGCAACCGAGGCACCATCGCCCAACCACGATGTCGTCTTTCTTGGTTGCCGTTCGCTCGTGCACGATCTCGCGGACAAGATCGCTCTCCTCTCGTTCGACTGGGGTGGGCCCGCGCCCGAAGGCCTCAGGGTGATCGTCAATGGCCAACCGGTCGATCAAGGCAACGAGCTCGCCGTCGCCCCTGGCGAGGTGGTCATCGAGGCGTCAGCTCCCGACAAGAAGACAATTGCCAAGAAGCTCCAGCTACGTGCGGGCGAGGTGCAGGTCGTGCAAGCCCGATTCGAAGCAGTAAATCCGCAGCCAAGCCTCGCGTTGCCGACAGCGAAGGCGGCAACAGAGCCGCCGCCGCCCTGGCCCCGCGGCAGGGTGTGGGGACCGATCGTGGGGGGCGTCGGTGTGGCGAGCGCGGCAACGGGCGTGGTGCTGCTCGCCCTTTCGCAGTCGAGATACAATACCCTGCATGCCAGCTGCGCGGCTCCCAATGCAACGTGCGCGGCGACCGATCCGACCAGCCAGAGCAAAGAGAAGCAAATTCAAACGCTCGACACGTGGGGCAATGTCACGCTCATCTCCGGGATCGGTCTCGCGGCCGTCGGCGTCACATGGTTCGTGCTCGATCGGCGCGCGGGCTCCGGTGCCGCGGCGACCGATTGGCGGGTTGGCGTGTCCCCCGGGGCGCTCGCGATCTCCAAGGCGTTTTGATGAGCAAGGCCATGCACGAGGCAATCACGCTCGAAGGTACGATTCTCGAGCGTAACTACCGCGTCGTGCGCATCGTGGCCGAAGGAGGATTCGCGCACGTCTATGCGGGAGAGCATGGATCATTGCACATTCCAATTGCCGTCAAGGTCTTGAAGCCCATTGCCGGCAACAGCGACGAGCTTCTGGCTCGCTTCGCTCTCGAAGCCCAAACCATCGCCAGGCTGAAGCATCCCGACATCGTTCAGGTGCTCGACACGGGCGTCCTCGTCCTGCCCGCCTATCCGCGCGGATTGCCGTGGATCGTTCTCGAGTGGCTGGCCGGTGAAACCATGAAAGAAGCGCTGGCGGCGCGCCGCGGAAACGGCGGACGTCGCCCGTCCGAATGCCTGTCGATCATGCGGCCCGTCTTCTCGGCCATCGCGCACGCTCACGACGAAGGCATTGCTCATCGCGACATCAAACCGAGCAACGTCATGATGGCGCGCACCAGCCGAGGTGTGTCGGCCAAGGTTCTCGATTTCGGAATAGCCAAGATCATGGAGGGCGACGAGCGCCCGGCGTCGGGACACACCGCCACCGAAGGCACCGTCCGCGCTTTCTCGCGCCACTATGCCGCGCCCGAGCAGCTCGCGGGATCGCGCACGGGCCCCTGGACCGACATCCACGCGCTTGCCCTCATGATGAGCGAGCTCTTGACCGACGAGCCCCCTTACCCCGCGGACGACGCATTCGAGCTGGGTCAGCTCATCTTCGATCCCGCCCGTCCGACGCCCAAGAAGCTCGGCGTATCGGTCGGGCCCTGGGAGGTAACGTTGGCGCGCGCTTTGTCGCTTCGGGCGGCCGACCGCCACGAGAGCGCCCACCTTTTCTTCGACGAGCTCGAGCGCGACGTCGAGGCAGCCGACGACATCTGGACGCCCCGCATTGGCCCGAACGATGCAAAGCCAATCACCAGAGGCCACACGGACTCGCCATCGATGTCGAAAGGCGCCACCGGAGGAACGTACTCGCGAACCACGGACGTGGAGGTTCCGGTGCGCCGGCGGTTGCGTTACGCATACCCGGTTGCAGCGGTGGCTGTGGTCGGGCTTGCACTGGCGGTCGGTGCGCGACATTCCGCCAATACCGCCCTGCCAGGCCCGGTGGCGACCACCCACCCGATTGGCACCGAGCCGATCGTATCAGCGCTCGTGCCGTCGGCGATTGCAGCGATCGGCCCCGTCGACAGTGCGCCGGCTTCCGCGATGAGCGCCGTGCCACCCGCGCCGAGCTCACTGTCGCGTACCTCGTCGCCCCGTCGCGCCGCGCCACTGCCACGTGGCAGCTCCGGCGCAGCGGTTCCATCCGCTGCGCCCCCCGCCGCCAAGAGCAGCGGGGCAGTGTTGCCGTACGTCCTCGAGTAGCACCGCAACCTACCGGTCGAGCTTGTAGCGCTTGACCCAGCGCTGGATCTGCGTTCGTCCTTTGCTCATCTGCCGGGCCACCGCGCTCAGGTTGCCACCGTGCTGCTCGAGCAACGCGACGAGCTGCTCGCGGATCTTGAGATCATCGCCCGTCAGCTGCGAGCGAATCTCGTCGGACACGCCGGCGCGTGGTGACCGTCCGCGCACGGTTTCTGACAGATCAGCCACGTCGATGGTGCCATCCCTGGCGACCGCGCATGCTGCGGCGAGGCACCGCTCGAGCTCGCGGATGTTGTGGGGCCAGCGATAGCCGAGCAGCGCGCGGCCAGCCGCGAGTGTGAGCCGCGTCGACTCGGCCTTGCGAGATGCCTTGCGCAGCAGGATCGCCACCAGGAGGCCCATGTCTTCGCGCCGATCGCGCAGCGGAGGGAGGCGAATCGACGTTCCCGAGAGCCTCGCGAAAAGATCGGCGCGCAGGCCACCGCGCTCGACCATCGTTTCGAGATTTTGGTGCGTAGCCGAGACGATTCGCAGATCGACGGCGATGGGACGCGTGCCACCGAGAGGCGTGACCTCGTGCTCTTGCAGCACCCGCAAGAAGCGCACTTGCAGGGGCAGTGGCAGATCACCAATCTCGTCCAGGAAGAGCGTTCCCTTGTCGGCGGCGCGGACAAGACCGACGTGGTCCTCGGTGGCGCCCGAAAACGCTCCCTTGCGGTGGCCAAAGAGCTCACTTTCGATGATCGAAGCGGCCAGCGCGCCGCAATTGATGCCCACGAACGGGCCGGGGCGCCCCGACGTCCGATGGATGACGCGTGCGAGAAGCTCCTTGCCCGTCCCCGTCTCGCCGAGCAACGTCACCGGGAGCGCCGTCGTGGCAAATTGCCGGGCGCGAACGAACTGCTCGTGCAGCGACGGAATGAGCGTGGCCGTCCCGTCGTCGTCGGCAGTCGGTGGCGTACTCCTGATCTGATCCTTGTCACCTCCCAGTCGCACAGCCGAACGAAAGAGAAACAGGGTATGTCCGATCTCGAGCAAGCAGTCATCGGTCAGAACCGCGCGGTCCACCCGTTTGCCGTCGACGACGACACCGTTCTTCGATCCTGCATCGGAGACAATCCAGGTGCCCGCATTGCGATTGATGCGGGCATGCAAT
Source organism: Polyangiales bacterium (assembly GCA_038240245.1). Taxonomy (GTDB): domain Bacteria; phylum Myxococcota_A; class Polyangia; order Polyangiales; family Polyangiaceae; genus DASWDH01. The sequence continues at coordinate 1,557 of JBBSDY010000202.1, read as the reverse complement.
GACGACACGCGCCGGTCGGGCACTCCCACGACGAGCGTTCGCTCGCGGCGGTCGGCGGTCAGCTCGGCCGCGCGGCGAAGGACCACCTCGTCGGTCGCGTGCAGCATGTAGCAAACGCCTCCGAGACCAGGGTTTTCGCACGACAGGCAGAGAAAGAGCGCGGCGCAGGTCGTCGATCGCGCGCCGATCTCGGTGGCGCTTCCATCTTCGCGGGTGAGGGTCCGATCGGTCGTCATGAGTTCTTAGGGGGTCGATCGGTCCGCTCGTCGGGCCATGGCAGGTGAACGGCCCGTTGCGAGAGTCGATGCCCCCAAACTAGCATGGTGGTGTCCCGACTCCTTCAGCGTCCGCGCCATCGGACAGCAACGAGCGTGCCCGAGCCCAACGTTGCGTTGGACATGCGCCGGTGCCCGGCCACCTGTCGCCGTCTCGATCTTGGCGAGCGCGCGTCGTCACCGCGCAAGGCGCACTGTCACGACACTGTGGCAGGCAGTGCGCCACGCCCGGGTGCCAGGCTCGTCCCCGCCCGGGCCGACTCTGTGCCATGATGCGCGCGCGCCGACCGGGCAGCCCCGGTCCGCCGAGGAGCCACGCGACGATGCGGTACCGCAAGCTGGGTCAGACAGGGATCGAGGTCTCCGAGATCAGCCTCGGATGCTGGACGCTCGGTGGCCTCAACTGGGTCAACGGAAACGCGAACGGATGGGCCAATGTCGACGAAGCCGACGTGCGCCGGGCCGTCGACCACGCGCTCGAAAAAGGCGTGAGCCACTTCGACAACGCCGATGTCTACGGCAATGGCAAGGCCGAACGCATGCTGGCGCGCGTTCTCGGCGATCGCTCGCGGCGGGTGACCATTGCCACCAAGGTCGGGCACTTCCCGGGCACCGCCGAGCACGCCTACCAACCGGCGCACATTCGCCACCAGTGCGAGCAGTCGCTGATCAATCTCAATCGCGACGTCATCGACGTCTACTACCTGCACCACGGCGACTTTGGGCCCAACGACCGCTACCTCGACGAGGCGGCGGCCACGATGCGCGCGCTCAAGAAGGAAGGAAAGATCAGGGCGATTGGTCAATCCGCTTACTCGAGCGCGGATTTCTTGCGCGTGGTGCCGAAGGTCGAGCCCGACGTGCTGCAGAGCTGGGCGCATACCCTCGATACGCAGTTCATCGCCGAAGGGACGCCGGTGCGCAAGATGATGGACGAGCGAAAGCTCTCGTTCGTCGCCTTTTCGCCGCTCGCGCAGGGCTTGCTCCTCGGGAAGTACCAGGCCGGCAACGTCCCGCAATTCGAGGACGGCGACCACCGCAAGAACAGCTCGCAGTTCTCCCAGGAAAATCTGGCCAAGGTGGCGCGCAAGGTCGACAAGCTGAAGACGCGCTTCGGCGCCGAGACCACCGGGCTCGCGCGCGCGGCCCTGCAGTACGTGTTGTCCTTTCCCTGCGTCGCGTGCGTCATTCCCGGCTTTCGCAACTTGAAGCAGGTCGAGGTCAACCTTGCCGGCGCCGACGAGCCGCTCACCCCCGAAGACGCCGCGTTCGTGCGCGCCGC